>JBFEWI010000260.1:0-1847 GCA_041546475.1 Sulfurovum sp. | reverse complement strand
ATGAAAATATAATGCCATAGTCAAACGCCACTACATATGTTTCATCAGATCAAGTGCTGCATTGACAGCGCCATCCAGATACCCACCTTCCCTAAAGGCACTCTCTGTACCTGAAAATAACAATTTTCCTTCAAAATGCGAGACACTGAATCCATAGAGAGGGTGCTCACGCAGAGGCTCAGCATCAAGAGGTGTGGATGTACAGTACTCCTGCTTCCAATCTACAAGATGAAAGTTGGAAGGCAGGGAAGCTTTGCTTCCATAAAGTCGTGTGAGTTGCTGCATGATCTCTTCTTCCAGGTTGTCATACCTTGCATGACTGTGTACAAAACCAAAGAGTGCTGCTTTATCCTGTGTACAGGCATCATGGATCTCACCCAACGGTCCCAGATGTGAAACGGCAAAACCGCTTAATCCCTCTTCTCTCCAGAATGCATCGGGATACTCTATCACGCACTTGGCGGCATATCCCATCCATGTGGGAATCTTCTGCAGCTGTGCCTGAAGTGCTTCGGGTAATGCAGGCGAGTATGCGATGCTTCCTACAGCTAAACGTGGGGGAAGCGTCGAGATCACCCTATCCGCCTCATACGTTTTATCTGCTGTTTGAACCGTGATCATTTCATCTGAGTATGTCAAAGAGAGCACCTTTTCATTCAAATGTACAGGCTTCTCAAGTCTCTTTTCCAACGCCATGACTAGTTGAGTAATACCGCCCTTGATACGCAATGAGGGATCTGTTTGGGAAGGTCTAAAGTGTTGTACCCCTTCAGGTGCATCATAGGAGGAAAGTCCCTCTGTGTATTGTGAAAAAAGTTCCAAACCCAATGTCTCTATCAGATTTAAAATGTTCTTTTGATGGGGCCAGACCCACGATGGTCCCATATCATGCCCCTCTATTCCCATGATCCGTCCGCCTGTACGATCGCGTGCTTCCAGGATCGTCACGTCATATCTCTCTTGAAGCAGCACGGCACTTACCAGTCCACTAAGCCCTGCCCCTATGATCACTAATTTCTTTTTCTTCATTCCGCCATTGTAGCCAATGATCATGAGAGAGAGTTAAAAGAGAGATCATGAAATGATCGTTATGAAAAAAATCTGACAGAATAAGTTATAATGATAAAAAGGAGATACTATGAAACAGATGAGACTATGGGCTGTACTATGTGCACTGGTGTTGTCTACAAGTACCCTGATGGCAGAAACAAAACGTTATGAGATCCAGTCAGCTATCATTGATTATGCTACCGGGAGTAGTGGTAATATGATGGGGATACAAACCCAAACAGAGGGCACAAGCAAAGTTGTTTTCAAAGAGTGGGGAGATGTAGAACTGCGTGAAGAGAGAACCAGATCCGTTATCATGGGTAGAGAGGCACATAGCCATCAGACCACAAAAATCGATCATGACAAGGTCTATATAGTGGATTACCAACAAAAGGTCATTCATCAGTATGATCCTACGACTTTAATGCGCTCCCAATACAAAGACATTTCCAAAAATTCTAAAGAGATGATACGCTCCATGGGCGGGGCAAAAACCGGTGAAGAGAACTTATTTGGTTATGATTGCGAAATATGGGAAAGCCAACAAATAAAACTCTGGCTATACAAAGGAATTATACTAAAATCTGTAACCACTATAATGGGGCTCACACATACAACAGAAGCCACTAATATTCAGATGAATGTTCCTATTTCAGATGAAGCACTGAAACTACCCGATTTCCCGATCAAGACCATGCAACAGGACGATCCATCTCACATGCCTCAAATGACCCCTGAACAGATACAACAAATGCAAGAGATGATGAAGAATTTCACCCAAAAATAAAAGGAGAGAT
>JBFEWI010000232.1:0-2340 GCA_041546475.1 Sulfurovum sp. | reverse complement strand
TTTGCACTTCCCAATGGTTTTCAGCACTCCTCTGTGATCAATGCACGTCATGTCTATCTTGGACCATGGCAGGTGAGAGCAGGCCATGAAGATGAAGCCGAGAAGATGATGAAAGGTGTCCTCTATTTCAGAGGATTAAAAAAAGTGGTCGCCGATGTTCCTTTGGATGAGAAGCATGTGGTTGACCTCTATGAGCGTTTTCATTTCCAAAACAAACAGCGTTTTGTCCATATGAGTTATGGCGGCAGTGATGTTCGTTTTGAAAATATTTACGCATTTTCACTTTAATAGTAAGAAAGGATAAGTGATGTGTTTAACAGAGTTGAAAATCGGGCAAATGGCAATGATCGATACGGTAAATGTACAAGGAGCACTGAAAGACCGTTTCCAAAGTATAGGTATATCCGAACATGAAATGATCACTATTAAGCATTTCGGCTGGTTCAAAAGTACCGTCCAGGTCCTGACCAATAGTTCATTGATCGGATTACGTAAAGAGGAAGCGGATTGCATTGAAGTGCATCAGGTAGCGTAAAATACAAATTCATTAAAAAGGAAATAGAATGTCAGAAGAAACAAAAGCATTAAAAAAAGAGTTGGCAAAACGTAAACGTATGGCAGTAGAGATCGCCTCTGAGATCCATGATATCGTAGAAGATACTTTATGGGTGGATTATGTCAAAATGCCCGAACTGAGTGAAAAGCTGAGTCTTGCAGTAGAAGAGGTCAATAAATTTAAAGCAGAGAATGGTTTATAGGTCTTACTGCCAAGGTAGAGATGATGAAAACCAGGGAAGAGGTTTCAAAGATGCAAATTTGTGAGTGCGGCGAAAAAGATGTCGCACAGGCAATTGAGATCTTTCAAAACACATCACTTCCCTATAAAAAAGCAAAGAAGCTTGTGACAGAGTGCAATAAAACATGCTGTCGTGTGGCACTGATGAAACTTTTTGATATGCAGCAGTTTGGAAAATACGATTATGATGAGATCGCACTGCTGATCGAAAAACGTTTAGAACGTATAAGACGACTGGCAGAAGGAGATTAGGATGAGTGCTCTATCATGGGATCAACTGAAAACATGGCTATTGGAACATCAGGCTATTGATGACTCCATAGACTCGCCTCACATGATCAAACGACTCGATCTGAGCGGCCGTTCTTTAAAAGAACTTCCTGAATCATTTGCACTGCTTGACGGGTTGACCGCGCTCAATCTTTCTAACAACAAGTTACATGCTTTACCAGACTCTTTTCATGCATTAAAATCATTAAGTAATCTGAATATACGAAGAAACCGTTTTGAAAGTTTGCCTGATGTGTTGGCACAGTTGCCTTTACGTTCGCTCAATGCCAACGGGAACCAGATCGACAATGTCAGTGTATTGTCCAAATGTAAGGATCTGCGTGTGTTGGATCTCAGTGTGAACAGTATTACTTCCATGGATATAGATATCAAAAAAGAGAATGAGCTGCGTGTGGTGAACCTTTCATCGAATTATCTTAAGGATCTGCGTGGTTTCTTTACACACTTTTGTCATGTAGAACGTCTAGACCTCTCAGGGAACTTGATCACTGCCATTCCAAGCAGTGTCGAAAATATGCACGCCCTGGTAGAACTTAAAATTTCAGATAACAGTATTGAACATATAGATGATGCTCTCTTCTCTCTTGCATTGGAGAGTATCGATCTCTCTTCCAACCAGATCACCCGTTTGAAGTTGAAGGGATTGGCGGATCTTGAAACAATGGTATTGGATTTCAATCCCATTGAGCAGATGAGTGTATCGGATGATTTTGCACCTTATCTGGCATCATTTTCATGTGACGGATGCGGGTTGAAAGCATTTGTACCGTTACACTCCACAGCACTTAAAACACTCTGTTACTCATCCAATGAGATCACAAGTGTACCTGAAAATATTTCTCAGTATGAACAGCTGTCTGAACTTGACATAGATGGCAATGCTATTGTGGACCTCCCTGACAGTATGGGAAACCTCACACAGTTAAAAACACTTTTTATTGAAGGAAACCCACTTAGTGACACGGCAAAAAAAGTGATCGATATCTTACAACCTGAAATTTGTGATATTCATATGAAGCGTGGTATCACGATCGAAAAGGCGAGGGCTGAAGACTTAAGAGAGATGGCAGAACTGTTAAGTATCTTGTTTGCCATAGAACAGGATTTTACGGTCGATTATGATAAACAACTTGCCGGTATCACAAAACTCTACCATCATAAAGGTAAAGATCTTTTGGTAGCCAAACATGAGGGCAGTGTTGTCGGGATGGTCACGATGCAAAGACTGATCTCGAGTGCCGAAGGAGACTATA
>JBFEWI010000253.1:0-1948 GCA_041546475.1 Sulfurovum sp. | reverse complement strand
TGTTCAGCGATATGATGGACATCTTCTACACTCTCTTCACATAAGGCACACTTACTGAGGTAAAGGTCTTTATTGTATTTACTGCTTTTTTGTCTGCGCAGTTTTTTAATGTCGCTTCCCCCATGGTTCAGGTTCTCTCTTATGGTCTGTGCCATATTGAGAAATTCACTGTCCATATGCAGTGATTTTGCAAATTCAAGTCCGTAAAGACTGTCTCCCATACCCAGCTGCAGTACACGGTTATAGATGAGGGTATCATTGCTCTCATCATACTTGATCCCCAAATGCAAGAAGATAAGATGTTTCATGCTTTGCAGCTGGGGGATGCTTCCCAGCTGATGCAAGTGCGTCGCAAAGATAAAGGTCGATCTTAGTGAGATAAGTTTGAGTATAGCGCTTGAAACGATGGCAAGGGCAGACTCTGTCTCCGTCCCCTGGCTTATCTCGTCACCCAGGACCAAAGAGCGCGCATTTGCACGGTTAAAGATGTTTTTGAGCTCCATCATCTCCACGGCAAAGGTTGACAACCCTTTGTAAAGATTGTCCTGTGAAACGATCCGTGTAAAAAGTTTGTCATAGAGCCCGAAACGAAGCTCCACCGCAGGCACAAAAAAACCGGCCTGTGCCAGGACCACTGAGATCCCTATACTTTTCATCAACGAGGATTTCCCTGAAGAGTTGATACCATACAAAAGCGTACCTAGCACATCTTCCCCGTCACTGGCATTGAGGGTAATGTGATTGTGTGTCGTACCATTGTTCTCTCCCAAAAACACATCATTAGGCACATAGATACCGCGTTCGTCATTGGACTCTATAATAGGATGGCGCAGTGCTATCGCCTCATAAAAGTTACCCTCTTCTATGATTGGACGGGAGAGGTTCATTGTTTTGCTGCATTTGGCATTGGAGATCGCAACATCGATGTCGGCGATGAAGACGATCAGTTTGTCAAGCAGCAGGGAGAACCTGTTTTCAAGCAGATCAAGACTCTCTATATAGCGCTGTTTGACAAGAGAGACGAGTTTGACTTGAGAGGCCTCATAGTTTCTTGTGATCTCTTCAAAGAGAGGGGCCTGTACCTTGACGGCATTTTTTAAGTATTTATAGTGAAAGTCTTTAAAAAAGTGATGCTCGTTGTCAATGGTCACGAAGGACTCTTTGAGTGACTTCTCTATGAGGGTAAAACGGTTTTTTGTAAGGTTGAGAAAATACCCTTCGCTTTCAAGATAATTGACCGTTGTATATTTGGCAGTGCCTGAGAACAGCTTGTCCTGGTCAAAAAGGGATTCAACATGGGCGGCGACATCCTCCATTTTGTTGACCTCTTTTTGCTGACGTTTTACAATAGTGTCAATAGCAGGATAGACCCCGTCTTTAAAGAGATTGTCATTGATCTGCTCTATACGGAAGCGGGCACAGATATCCAGCTCAAACGTGTCATTGAGGACTTTCAGCATCTCCCGGGTTTCATCATAGAGGTTCCCCTCTATATCAAGGCCATTGTTTTGGGCATCGTCAAGCAGTTTTAAAATGGCTTCCAGGGACATCGCAATGTATGTCAATTCTACAGGATGCAGTTTTCGCAGTTTGATCCGCCGTGTAATACGCTCAAGGTCATAGATCTGCTTCAGATGCGTCTCAAAACGGTTTATGCTCGGCAGTAAGCGTTCTGTGAGGTTGTATCGTGCTTCAAGCAGTGCTTTATCGCAGATAGGATTGAGCAGGCGCTCTTTGAGGAGGCGTTTCCCAAAAGCAGTCGACGTTTTGTCTATCAGGTCCAGCAGTGTGATGTCGGAAGGATCACGGGAGATCACGGAGAGCTGTTCCATGGCATTGTTGCCGATGTACATGTAGCGATTGTTCCCTAAGAACTGCGGCCTGTTCATCTTCTCTATGATGCTCTCATCATGTTCGATGATAAAGTCGATCAGTACGGCCAAGGACT
>JBFEWI010000191.1:0-3330 GCA_041546475.1 Sulfurovum sp. | reverse complement strand
GGCAAGAGAATGAACTTTATGCCATCCCATCCGCTCTCATAGCCCGATATAGGTACCCAGTGCCAGATCTTGGAAAAAAGGACCTGCCCTGCAATGATATAAAA
Organism: Sulfurovum sp.; assembly: GCA_041546475.1. Taxonomy (GTDB): domain Bacteria; phylum Campylobacterota; class Campylobacteria; order Campylobacterales; family Sulfurovaceae; genus Sulfurovum. Next base: position 3,226 of record JBFEWI010000191.1, on the reverse strand, counting down.
GAGTCCGGAGATCGACATGATCATCACTGCGATGATCATCATACCTGTATCTAACATGGAACCTCTGAAAAGTACCAAAAGCAATGCCAGACTGATGTTGGTGATCAGTGCAATCACAAAGGTAGGTAAAGCAATAGAGAGACTGGGAACCATACGCTCTTTGATATCTGATCCTATATCACGGTTGCTGTCCGAAAAGCCAAAATCAAAACTAAAAAGTTTGAGTGACTCTTGTACAAATAGGGTATCTGATACCTGTGCAAGACCTTGGGCTTTGGTATTGACAAAAAGAGGTTTGTCATAGCCTCTCTCCTCTTTCCATGACTGTATGAGTGCAGGCGTGACCTGTTTGGCCCCCAACTGTGCTCTTGCCATGTCATCGGGGCTATTGACCATAAAGAACAACATAAAGGTAATAAGGTTGACCCCTATCAGTATGGGTATCGCATAGAGTATACGTCGAATGATATAGGCTAACATCTCCCCTCCTCTTTAAAGATCACCCTGTTCTGTCTGTTCCTATAAATATGACGAAGTGCAAATACCATGATCAACACAAACAGTGCCATGAGGAACAGCGGCGTCACTACAGGCTGATTCCACTTGTTTTGTTTTTCTACCCGCAAAGCAGCATCGATACGTTTATACTTCAGTGTATTGTTTGCCATGGCATTGGGGACCACATTACGGTACCATGCATGGGATAAGGCCAAAGACTTAGGATGAATACCCCACACCCAGGGTGCATCCTCTCTTGATATGTTTACCATTTGACGTATTATTTCCATTCTCTCAGGCGTATTCTTCATCGTCTTCATTTTTTCAAAGAGTTTGTCAAACACCGGATTTTTATAATTTGAAGAGTTGATCCCCGCACCGTTGGTATCAATAGAGGCATTCGCCCCATAGAGCAAAAAGAGAAAGTTTTCCGGATCCGGGTAATCCGCATTCCAGCCCCATGAAAAAAGTTGTGTCTTCCCTTTGCGTACTTTATCCTGAAAGCGGTTATAGTCAGTCGCACGTATCACAAGCTGTATCCCCAAAGCATCGAACTGTTTACGGTACCAATCCATCAAAGCCCTGTCATCGGGACCCGTAGCAGTGACATCATAGTGAAGTTTCAAAGGCTTTCCTGTTTTCTTTGAAACACCATTTGGGTACCCTGCTTCTGCCAAGAGCTGCTTAGCAACCGCCAATGACTTGCGTACTCTCTTTCCGTCAACCCAGTCATAGACCACACTATTGGTACCCTTTTCCCCCTCTTCATAGCCAAAAATACCGGGGGGTATCACTCCTTGTGCTGCTACCCCTCTTTCATTCATAAAGATAGAGATATACTCTTCCTGATCAATCGCAATACTAATGGCTTGTCTTAATTTTCTGGCTGACGCTGTATATCCGCCGACAACAGGATCTACCATATTGAATGCCATATAGTAAGTGGAAGGCTGCACGGATCCGATCAGCGATATGCCTTTTTTCTGCATCTCTTCACTCAGCCCCATACTGCCCGATGAAGAGATCTGTACCGCTTGGTCAAACGCTTCCGAGCTAATGCCTGATGCATCATAATACCCCTGTAAAAACTTGTTCCATAAAGGTATGCTCTCTTTTTCCAGGGCATAAATGATCTCATCGATAAAGGGTAACTTCTTGCCTGCATCCTCATGATCTGAACTGGGATAGACCTCATCATGAAAATTCGGGTTTCTCAGCAGACGCATCTGTTTATTTGGATTGTTCTCTGCCAGATAATAGGCGCCTGTGCCCACAGGATACCAATTGAGCGTCAGATTTTTAGCCACTAAACCCTGCTGTTGATAAAAGATATCTGCCTCCCAAGGAATAGGTGCAAAGAAATTCATCGTAAGCCAATAGAGAAACTGCGGATATTTCCCTTTTATCTCTATGACCAGTGTATAGTCATCCAAAACCTTTACACCTTCAATATCATAGGCACGCAGGTCTAGTACTTCTCCCTTTTCTTTCTTTGCTTTTGCTATCTTTGTAATGGCACTCGAATATGATCTTAATCCCACAATATATGTCTGCATAGTGTCCAGAACCGGAGAATGGTTCTGCCTTACCCCCATACGCTTTATGGCATAGGCATAATCTGCTGCCAGCAAATGGCGTGTACCCTTCTTTGGGAAATCATCCAATGTCTCTATCTTGTCAAGATCCTCTTGGCTCAATGCTGTATAAAGCAGGTGCCCTTTTTCATCTTTCGCAAATGCAGGATGGTTTTGATACAGGACATCTTTTCTAAGCTCCAGACGGTATTCACTGAATGCTACACTCTTATCATTTTCATCCACTTCTTCTCTCTCTTTATTCAGATAACGTATCGTTGGCATTTGGATGAGTGTAAGCGGTTCAAGTGTATAAGGCCTTTGAAGATAATTATACTGTAACGGAGGTTCATAGATTTGGCCGATGAATGCCCACTCATTAGCATTATATGAGACAACAGGATCCAATCTTTTAGGAGAGAGTGAAAAAGAGGTAAAAAGCGTATTGGAGGCACTCTTTTCCCTGCTATGGGGATTATTCCAAACATCTGCTTGGAGAAATGATACCATCATCAATACAAAGATCTGTATCCTAACCGTCTGCATCTATTTTTATCTTCCCTTATCGTAAACTTCTTCTAAATTATATCAGAGCTAAAATAGTAGCATACTTTAGTCATTTTAGGCTAATTTGGCCTGATAGAAAATGAATAAGATAAATAGTCATGTTCATTGTGCTTAGATTGAAGTCTATAAGTAAAAAGTATGGAGTGTATATGATGTAGATTTTGCAAGAGAAAAGCTCTTGCAAAAAGTACCAAGGAAAATCCTTGGAAAAAGTATCTCCGAAGAGATTTTCCAAAGACAAACTTTGGGAAAAGACCGACTATCTTTTTGAGAACTGCGGAGATCTTCTCGCTTTTTTCTTTCCTGGTTTCTTTCTTTCAACTACTCTTGAGTCTCTAGTAAGAAGTCCCATTGGTTTAAGGATACCTCTGAAAGATGGTTCATAAGCTACAAGTGCTTTAGTGATACCATGCTTAAGTGCATCCGCTTGAGCCGCATAACCACCACCAAGTGTCGTTGCTTTAATGTTCATAGACTCAAGTTGTTTTGTTGCTTCAAGTGGAAGTCTCACTTTCATTTTAAGTGTTTCGTGTCCACCTAACCATTGGTCAAGTGTTTTACCGTTGATAAGCATTTCACCGTTACCT
>JBFEWI010000306.1:0-1330 GCA_041546475.1 Sulfurovum sp. | reverse complement strand
GATGGTTCCGGAAGGCAGCAGTCCTGCATGTTTTTCATCTATCAATACCGCTGCAGCCTTGATCTCTGCCAATTGAGAAGCATATTTACTGTCTGTAAAAAAACTGAGTTGTGTGGAAGTGGCTTCACTTAAAGTATGTATCCCTTCGATAGTGATAACTTCACCATGAAAATCTACACCGAGATCTTCTGTTATTTGAGAAAGGGGGTAAGTCATAAAGTGGTCCTTTTAACTTAAAGTAGATGTCACTCTCCTGTAAGCAAGGAGAGTGACAGAGGTAGAATAATTTTTATCTTTCTATAGCAACCACGCCACCACGTACTATCTCATAAGGATTGTAACGTTGTGCTGCCTCTATAAAATGCTGAATACGTATAGGTTCATCTGCTACCATGGCAATGATCATCTCTTTACCCACATTGGCGATGCCGCCATTATAGGCTGCACATAATGCTCCGATATCACTTAAATGTTCGGTAATAGGGAACTTCACCAATACCATCTCTTTTTCAACCATCTCTTCATGCTCGATGACCTTATAGACAGGTATGAGCTTATGCAGTTGCTTGGTGATCTGCTCCATCACTTTCGGAGAACCGTTCGTTTCGATCGTGATATGCGACATTTCACTATCAGGGATAGGTGCCACAGTGAGGGATGCGATGTTATAGCCACGTGCTGCAAAAAGTGATGTCACACGTGCAAGAACAGAACTCTCATTCAATACGATAACAGAAATAACACGTCTTTCATTCATAGAATTTTCCATTATTTCTCTCCTTTTTGCGGTAACATCATATTGAAGAGTGCACCACCGGCTGGTACCATAGGAAGTACATTTTCAAAACGGTTCACGGCAACGTTCATGAAACACACTTTGTCTTGTGCTATAGCATCTTTAATCGCTGCATCAAACTCTTCTTTTGTTGTAACGTCATACCCTATTCCACCGCACGCCTCTGCCAAGGCTTTCCAATTTGGCTGGAAGGTCAAGTCTGTTTCAGAGTAGCGCTTCTCATAGAAGAACGTTTGCCACTGTCTAACCATCCCTAAGAAATGGTTATTGAGTATAAGGTTGATGACCGGTATTTTATACTCAGCCGCCGTTACAAGTTCCTGCATATTCATCAGGATCGAACCGTCACCTGTGACATTGATGACTGTTTTATCAGGGAAGGCTCTTTTAGCACCAAGTGCCGCAGGAAAACCAAAGCCCATGGTTCCCAATCCACCGGAATTGATCCATTGACGTGGTCTGTCAAACGGATAATGCTGTGCCGCCCACATTTGGTGTTGTCCAACATCTGAAGTAATGATGGCATTTTCACCT
>JBFEWI010000176.1:0-3678 GCA_041546475.1 Sulfurovum sp. | reverse complement strand
CAGGATATTGTTTTAATTTTATTTATTGTATCTAAACTACTATAGATTAAAAAAATTTCAATATAATTACTAAAAAGGCAAGGGGCAGGGAATGAACGAAGCAGTATTAACAATGAAGATGATTTTTTCAATAGTGATAGTTTCAGTTGCAGGGGCTTTGACGTACATTGGACTAAACAAAGAAATGATGATGCTTTTTTCAGTTCTTCTCATCATAGACTATATTACAGGTGTTGGAAAGGCAGCTGTGCTTAAACACGATATAACATCGTATAAAATGAAGTACGGGTTAGCTTCTAAATTGGTTCTGATCTTTATCCCTGTAACACTTGCAATCGCTGCAAAAATATTAGGCAAAGACTTTTCAGATATTCTTTTCACAGGTATAAATATACTTGTACTTTCAGAGGTATACAGTATCTTTGGGAATGTATACTCAATGAAGAAGAAAAAAGAACTTCCTGAAATAGATGCGATCTCTGAACTTGCATCTTTCATCAGGGATCGTATGATCAATCTTGATAGAAGATCATCACCAACACAAAACGAAAGGGAAGATGATGTACAGCGTTAGAGATATACTTCTTACGATCCTTGTATTAGTGATCGTTGCATTAGGGATCGCGTGGCAATGGGAAAAGGTTGAGAATGAATCCCTGCTGCTTGAAAACGTCAAGGTCAAGGTAGAAGCTAAGGTAGATCAGAAAAGTGCGGAGAATGCCGATTTAAGTGATGATATGAAGCAATTAAAAGCAGAGCGTATGAATCAACTCAAAAAAATACAAAGGGGCGATGATGAAGAACTTAATCTTAGTATCGGTGTTCATACTACTATCTTTGGGGATTAGTGGGTGTACAGAAAAGGAACTGATCTTTATTGATCCCGATCCTGTAGTGCTGCAGACGTGGGAAGTAAACACCACAAAACGTGAACCGCTTAAAATCCAATATGAGGTGAGAGAGCTATGAGCAAAAAGGTCATTTTAGAACCCGAAGATTTTAAGGCTATAGAGGACAGGATCAAAGAGCTTGAAGATGAGAACAAGGAACTAAAGGAAGCGAATAGGTTCTTGAATGATCAGGTGAAAGAGTTCAATAAAAGATCGGAGAAAAAAGATGCTGAAAGCTAAAAGACTTTTCCCTGATGCACCATACTTCACACAGCAAGAATTTGATCGTCTGCTTGATATGTATGCTGCAGAGTTCGGCATCATAACAAAGAGTGATTACGCTGCATTCTTCGCAACGCTTTTGGCAGAGGTTGGAACTAAGGCTACGATCAAGGAAGAAAACCTAAACTACTCTGCAAAATCTCTAAAAAAGACCTTTGCTGCATTCAGGCACAATCCTGCACTTGCAGATAAGTACGGCAGAACCAAAACGCAAAAAGCGAACAGAGAAATGATCGGAAACATAGCCTATGCAAACAGGATCGGAAATGGTAGTGTAGAAAGCGGCGATGGATACAAGTACAGGGGCAGAGGATTTATTCAGCTTACAGGTAGGATCAACTATGATCTTGCATCACAGACGATCAAGGAAGTGACGGGTGCTGATTTTATGCTTGAAGAATATCCTGAACTTGCAGGGATCGCGACAGGTGCAGTTCTTACAGCACTTGCATTTTGGAAGAACAACAACTTAGGCGGAAAGAGTATAGATGCGGTGACTGATAAGGTCAATAAGCATACAGAGAGCAGAAAGAAACGGCAGAAACTTTATGCTTCACTTTTGAATGAATTGGTGGTAAAAGATGTCATTTAAAACAATACCTGTTTTTAACGGCGGGATCAATAACGTAATTGCTGCACACTTGATTCAAGAGAATCAGGGGCAGTACATTGCAAACTGTAACATCATAAGTGGTGAGATCGAAGCAGCTAAGAATCCAAAGGCAACACTTTCAACACTTGCAGGTCAAAGTACGGTGTACTACAAAGCAGCTGATGAGGTCGTATCTTCTACAGAGGATCGATTCTATGTAGAGTGGGCGGGGCTTCTCTATTGGTCAAATTCTGCAGGAACATTGAAGCGTTATGACGGTGCTACAGTTCTTGATATTGGAAACCATACAGCACCTGCATCTGCACCAACGGCTGCAACACCTGCAGCAGGTCTTTTGAATGGTACTTATACCTATGCTGTGACATATGTTCATAATGATCTATTTGAATCGCCGCCGTGTGCATTCGTTACAGTAGCACCTGCGAATCAGAATGTAGTTCTTACTTTCACAGACACAGCACCTGCAGGGGTAACAAAGCGTAATATCTACAGGGTTGGGGGACTGAATCCAACGTTCAACCTTGTAGGATCGGCACTACCTGCAGACACTACATTCACAGACAATATTGGTGACTTTGACGTGAGTAGAAAAGAATTGACTTCATATAACTATGATCCTGCACCTACAAACCTTGATATGTTGGTAGAAATACAGGGAACTTTCTTCGGTTCAGTTGGAAATAAAGTCTACTTCTCAAAAGAGGGTGAGCCTGAATATTGGAGTGCATACAACTACGTTCAACTTCCAAAAGACGTTGCGGGTATGGGTGTGTTCGGTACATCTATCATTGCATTCACGGATACAGAAATGTTCCTGATCAGCGGTACAAATATCAATAACATTTCACGTACAAAGCTGCCATTCAACTTCGGGTGCAAAAACAAGAGAACGGTCAAGAATGTAAACGGAATGTTGGTGTGGATCGCTTCACGTGATAACGGCGATGTGATCTGTATGTACAACGGATCAGACGTTCAGATTCTAAACAGGTTCGACAAATACTTCAACGCTGCTACAGTTGGATCAATGGCATACGATGATTTTGTAGATTCAACATATAATGATTTTGCATATGACATCAAACAGGCTATCGTATCAGACAGAAAATACCATCTGTTCACAACAGGAAGAACGGTGATCATAGACTTCGAAAACGATGTAGAGATCACGTATATGACTGAAGCAGTTGAAACCGCGTATAGTAAAGGGAACAGTCTTTACGTTGGTATACTTGAAAATTCCGTGATCAATGAGTATGAATATCTTCCTGACTTTTCAACATACAGGAATATAGCGTACAGAACGGGTGACATTTCTTTGGGTGACATTACGTTCCTGAAAGAGTTTAGATCGATCAAGGTGGTTGGAGAGGGTTCATTCACGGTACAGGTTGTAATAGACAGCACTACTACTATTGATCTTTCTGAAGCGAAGCAAATGCTGCCATCGGGTACACGTGGGCATACCATTGGTTTCGCAATAAGGTCTACAGGATATGCAAAGATCAAAGCAATTCGAATAGAATTTACGCAATTAAAGGAATAATACCCTATGGAAAAAATAATTCACAAGGTAGGATTGGTTCAAGATAGTGCAACCCGCGAAGCTTTAATGGCTATCGTTGATGAGCTAAAGCGTATCAGATCGGTACAACCTGTCACACAGGATACCAAAAGTATTGCAGCAGCAGTAAACAAAATCACAGGAAAACTATAATGTCAAAGTACGAAATAAGACCTGCAGAGCTATCCGAATTTGAGGAATTGGTAAAAATGTATATGGACTTAATCAAAGTTCTGTACAAGGGATTCAACATCAAAGATAGTGCGTACTTTTACAGGATCGTGATTGGTTGGTTCGAAACACAAAAAGATATTGTCGTGTGCGTAGAT
>JBFEWI010000111.1:0-6172 GCA_041546475.1 Sulfurovum sp. | reverse complement strand
TGCTACTGAAGCTGCCACTGCTGCTGTAAGAATTTTTTTCAATGTCATGGTTTTTCTTCCTTAAGAAATATGTTATCCATTTTGGATTGTGCGAAGTATAAAACAACTTGGAAACATTTTGGTTACAGAATGTAATCAATTAGAAAAATATCGCTTTCTTTTTGTCTCTTTGAGCAACTTTAGATCTGTAATGATAAAACCATCTATACAATTGTTAAAATCTTTATCATAGCCAAAATCTAAGAACTGTACACCACCCTCTTCACAAAGCTCAGAGTACTGTTTAAACAATGTAGGTACAGTATATCCCATAAACCCTAACTCTTCCTTAAGTGTTCTCATATCCGCTCTGTAATCCATGCCTGTAAATATAGTTTCACAATGTTCCTGCACCCATTGTGATTGAATATAAGGTACTTTATGTTTTGCCAGATTCTCTCTTGAACTAAAATACTTTTGATAAAAGTAGATGATCATTCCCTGTGCCTTTTGATTAAATGCATTACTTAAACTCACCGCACCAAAAAGGTACTGTATATCAGGATGACTTTTTATATAGGCCCCTATACCCTGCCAAAGATAGTCTAATGCTCTAGAGTTCCAGTATTTTGGCTGCACAAAACTTCTCCCAAGTTCTACGCCTTTTTCCAGATAAGGTTCAAACTTTTCATCAAATTTAAAAAGTGTACTTGTATAAAGCCCCTCCATGTCAAAATCATTGATAATCTCTCTACATATTCCCAGACGATATGCACCTGCTATCTCCAATGCCTCATCATCCCATATGATCAAATGCTTGTAGTAAAAATCATAACCGTCTATATCACGTTTTTTACCACTCCCTTCCCCTACATGGCGAAAACTGATCTCACGTAATCTTCCTATCTCTTTAATAACACAATTTTCTTTTTCAGATTCATACACAATAATATGTTTATCATCTGTTGTTTTACCTAATGGTACACCATGCTTCAATTCCCGTTTTAGTTCACTTCTCTCTTCTGGCACAGAGATTTCATTATAGGTTGAGAAGATTGGTTTATGATTTTTAGCGACTTTATAGAGATGTTTTCTAAAAAGTTTGACGGTCTCCTTTCGTGAAATGTTTGGTAAATTATAGGCATCAAAAGGAATGGTTTTGCCTATAGTAAATGCAATATTCTTTCCTCGTGCTTTAAACATCTCATGTGGAAGTGTTACCGTTGCCAAAGAACGATTCAACATTGAAAGTAGATAAAAATTTTTAGAATTCTTCGCTTTAATATAAATAGGAAGAATAGGTGCTTGCATCTTGGAAGCGATCTTTAAAAATCCGCATTTCCACGGTGTATCTTTGATCCCGTTTGGTTTTGCGCGGCTTACCTCTCCTGAAGGGAAGATGATCACAGCCTGTTCAGCTTTCAAGGCGTCATATATATTTTTGACGGTCTCTTTATCCATCTTTCCATTGATATTATCTACGGGAATGATAATATCTTTAAGGTTGTCAAACTGTGATAAAAAAGAGTTTGCAACGATCTTGATATCTTTTCGTACATCTTTCAGCAGATGCAAGAGTGCCATCGCATCCAGTGCACCTAATGGATGGTTCGCGATGATAACCGTACGTCCATATGCAGGAATACGGGTCAATTCGTTGGTCTTCAGTCCGATAGAGACATCAAAATAATCAATAATCGCTTCTACATAAGAAAAAGTATCCTTGTGTGCATTCTCTGACATAAAACTGTTGATCTCATTTTCATGAAACAACTTTTTCAGACCACTAAATAGTAGTTTTTTTGCTATATTGGGGAAAGTCTCAATCTCGGGATAATGGTGTACCATATAATTTTCTACACTTAATTGCATTAGGTTATCCTGTATGTCTGGTTCAGTTCATGGGTTGAATGTTGATGTATCATCTTTCATGAATTGCTCCATTTGATTTATGCCGAATTATAAATTTTTGTGATAACAAATTTATTACAGGTAATAACATATCTATAACAGGAGCATCTCTATAATGAAAAGTATTTGGAAGTCTATAATATACATAATAGAAAGTGGAAATAAATTGTCTTGATAGTGTTTCTAAGAAAAGCTGCTCTTGCATAGCGTAAAATAAAATGGTTTCATTTCAGTAACATTGACCTAGGAAACATAATCCTAATATAAGTAAAAATTATTGAAATTTATACCCTATCCCTCGTACAGGAACAATATACTCTTTATCCTCATGTGGATCTATTTTTTTCTTCAGACGGTTAATAGTGACATTGACCGTACGTTTTTGTGTAGATCCGTTGTCATGCCATACATTCTGCAGCAGATATTCTCTTTCAAGCGCTCTATTTTTATTTTTGATAAACAGACTGAGGAGTTCAAACTCTAACTTAGTAAGTTCTACCTCTTCACTTTCTATATAGGTTTTACGTGTATTAAAATCCATTGTAATATCTCTAGCCATTAACCTCTCTTGTTCTATGGTATTTGTACGTCTAAGTATCGCTTTGACACGATAGAGCAGTTCTTTCATATTAAATGGTTTTCTTAAATAATCATCTCCCCCACGTATAAACCCCTCTTCTATCTCTTCATCTTTATCTTTTGCAGAGATGAACATGACTGGGGTTATTACACCCTTGTCACGAAGGTAACTTACAAACTCACTACCTTCAACATGAGGAAGCGTACGGTCTACAAGCATCAAATCTATGTTTTCTTGTTCCAGTATAGACTCCACACCTTTTGTAGAGGTAGATCCGATAACCTTATACCCCTCTTTTATAAGATGAAACGTCTCTAATTCCAGTAAGTCTTCATTATCTTCAATACTTAAAATTGTTGCCATAGGGTTGATTGCTTGTACCATGAACAAACCTTTTTTTCTCTATTGATCTTCCTATACCGTCAAAGTAGAATGAAAGAACCATGAATAAATAGTATAAAAAAGTGGTTTCATTTTGGTAACATTTTCTAGACGAAGTAATCCGTTTATCTGGTTATCAATCTGTTATCTATTATCCCTACAATTTTATATGAGTTTTATAAAAAAGAATTACGAATTTCTACTTGCTTCAATAATATTTTTGGGGATAATAGGTACACACTATCCATTTTACAAAGCGATTATCTTGATGCTGGAATTTATAGTTATTATAGAAGTGGTAAAAATGATTTCGGAATTCATAAAAAAGAAAAGATTACGAATGAGATATGTGATTGATGTATTTATTATCTTTTTGACACGGGATGTGATCATTATGACAACCAACCCCAACAAAGACCACAAAGAGATACTCTTTTTACTTGTAGTGATCTTTGTCTTTTTCCTCTTTAGAATTTTAGCCGTACTGTTTTCACCTGCACTCACCAAAAAGAAAAAAGTACGGAGGCTATTTTAAAGTAGTTTATATCCAACACCCCATACAGGAGCAAAATACTCTTTAACTCCTTCAGGGTCGATCTTCTTTTTGAGTCTGTTCATCGCTACATTGATAGTTTTATCATGAAAATTTGCACTGTCATCACCCCAAACCTCATCACGTAAATAGTCTCTGTCTAATGGCTGGTGCGGGTTCTTGACGAATGTATAGAGTAGTTTAAATTCCAAATTGGTCAATTCTATGCGCTTGTTCTCTATGAAAAGTTCACGTTTTTGCAGATCCAATATCATGTCTCTATATTTTACTTTATCACTAGATGTCGCACCACTACGCTTCAATAGCGCAGCAATTCTTAAAAGGAATTCTTTGCTGCTGAAAGGCTTTGTCATATAGTCATCACCACCAGAATGAAAACCTTCTTCCAAGTCACTTTCTTTGTCTCTTGCGGTTAGGAACAATACCGGGATATCATATCCGAGGTCCCTTATTTTTGAGACAAATTCACTGCCCTCTACACCGGGGAGATTTCTATCAACGATCATAAGGGCGGGATTTTCTTCCTCCAGGAACTGTTCGACATTTTCTGTAGAGAGAAACCCTGTCACAGTGTATCCCTCTTTTTCAAGATGATACTCAAGAAGTTCTAAAATATCTGGTTCGTCTTCAATAACGATGATTTCTATATCTGTATTTTGCATGTTATAGCATAATATATCTTGATAACAATTTGATTACAGATGAGAGAAGAGATAAAGAGGTGGTCTAAAAGTAACGCAGGCATCTCTGCCCACGTTAGATTGACACATTATTTTTTGTACAGGCTGATACTACACACCAAATGATGCTTAACTCGCTACACCTTTAAGTATAAAGAAAATAATGGCAGATAGAACGGCTGCAGCCGGTACGGTAATTACCCATGCCGCTACGATCTTTTTCACCATACCACGCTTTACATAGTTTTCGCGTAGTGAACGTTTAAGACTTTTTACTTTTTTCTTTTGTATTTTAGCTGCTTCGATTAATTCGACTTGTCTTTTATAATCCCCTTCAGCTTTCAATGCTGCAAGTTCCGCTTTCATTGCATGGTGTTTTTCCACTTCTGTATGAAGTTTCTCCTGCTTGACACTCATATCTTTACTGTCAAGCCACTCTCTAAGAAAACCTACACCAAATATAGCACCCACAGCTATGTGTGTAGAAGAAACCGGTAATCCAAGCTGAGAAGCGATAACCACTGTGATCGCCGCAGCCATCATAATGGAGAATGCTCTCATTTGATCGAGTTCAGTGATCTCAGATCCTACCGTTCTGATGAGTCTTGGTCCAAAAAGTGCAAGACCTACTGAGATACCAACACCACCTACTACCATAACCCATAAAGGGATCGCTGCTTTTTCAGAAACAGCAAGTGTGGTCAGTGCATCATTGACCGCGGCCAAAGGACCCACTGCATTGGCAACGTCATTTGCCCCATGTGCAAAACTCAAAAGTGCTGCTGCAAAAATAAGAGGAATGGTAAAAAGCATATTGACCGCTTCTCTGGTGTTATCCAGGCCAACCACTTTTTTTGCTACCCGAGGTTTAACGATAAGGAATGTGATCACCCCACCGATCAAACCAAAAATCAATGCCACAGAAAAAGGTGGTTTTTTGGTTTGAGGCAAGAAACTGAACATCTCGGTAATCGTTCCCCAGATATGTTTAAACCCTTTCAGTGTCAAATAAGTGATAAATGCTGCCGACATGATCGCAACAAGTATAGGTACTACCTTTTTGGCTGCGATTAATCTATCTGTTTTATAGATCACCTGGGATTTTATGACATAGAGGAATGTCGCAGAAATCACCCCGCCAAGGACAGGTGAGATCACCCATGAGGCAGCGATCTTACCCATCGTTCCCCAAGAGACGATTGCAAAACCACCCGCAGCGATACCACCACCAAGAACACCCCCGACTATGGAGTGTGTTGTAGATACCGGTGCTTTAAGCCATGTCGCAAGGTTCAACCATAATGCTGCGGCAAGTAGTGCTGCAGACATACCATAAACAAAAAGCATAGGATCATTACCAAAGGCTGATGGAGAGATAATACCTTTTTTAATGGTTCCCACTACATCACCACCTGCGATCAGTGCACCACCTGCTTCAAAAATAGATGCGATGAGAACAGCCCCGCCTATAGTCAATGCTCCTGAACCAACAGCTGGTCCTACGTTATTGGCTACGTCATTAGCACCGATGTTCATTGCCATATAAGCACCAAATACTGCTGCGAGAACTAAAAATCCTCCGTGTGTTGCTTGTCCCATAACACTGTTTGCATAAAATGCTACGGCTACAGCAAAGCCTGCACCCAGTATCATCTTTAATGTATTGTTCATCTACATTCCTTCATCTATAAATTATTGGCGAAATTATAGTAGAAAAGTATTACAATTTTGTTACCAAAATGTAACCAAACGTTGGGAAGTTAAAAAGGGAAGCTAAAAGAGTCAAGATGGGCGGATGCCCATCTTTAGGAGTCTACATGATATTTTAGACTAGAATGTAATAATTGCGTCTAACTGCACACGCTCGTAGTCTGCATCTGCAGGATCACCAACTTTACTTCCATAGAGTGTATTGATGAAGTAAGTACCGGCAAGATATGTGTTTTTACCGAATTTATATTTTGTTCTAATCGCATGACCTTTAGCAGCCGTACCGCCACCAAAGTTATCTGAGTCAGAGTGTGCACCAAATACCGCATCTTCTTGGATATCAGTATAAGAGTATTTCAGTTGCCAATCACCAACTTC
>JBFEWI010000131.1:0-5175 GCA_041546475.1 Sulfurovum sp. | reverse complement strand
TTCCCTAAATGCAAATACACCAAAAATCCAGATGGTACAGAAGTAGAAGGGCCGGAAGAGACGGATGAGAAGTGTGAAAAATGCGGTTCGATGATGGTCATCAAAAACTCTAAAAGAGGGAAATTCCTTGCCTGCTCTGCCTACCCTAAATGTAAAAATGCAAAGTCCCTTGAACCTGCAAAAGAACTGAGTGTTCCCTGTCCGGAATGCGGCGGAAAACTTCAGGAGAGAGAAGGGAAAAGAGGGAAATTCTTTGGTTGTGTGAACTATCCGAAATGTAAATTCATCGCCAACTTTGAACCTGTAGACAAAAAATGTCCGGAGTGTGGCTATACTATGGGGATCAAACATCTCAAAAGCGGCGATGTCTTTGCCTGCTTTAAATGTAAACATAAAGAGGAGGCAAAGTAATGTCTAACCCTAAACAACAAATATTTTTATGTGCTATCAACAACATCCTCAGTGGTACCTGCAAAGAGGACTGTAAATTCTGTACGCAAAGTGTGAGATATCATGCAGATATCGAACGCTACAGTTACAAAGACATAGACCAGATCGTCTCTGAAGCAAAAGCGGCAAAAGCCAACGGCGCTTTGGGCTACTGTCTCGTCACAGCCGGGAAAGGTCTGGATGATAAAAAAGTGGATTTTGTTGCACGGGCGGCACAGGCGGTCAAAGCCGAAGTCGAGGGCCTCAATCTTATCGCCTGCAACGGTACAGCCAGTAAAGAGCAGCTTCTCTACCTCAAACAGCATGGTATTGACAGCTATAACCATAACTTGGAGACCTCTGAGCGTTATTATGCAGATATCTGTACCACCCATGCCTGGAGCGAACGTTATGAGACATGCGAGAATGTTAAATCAGTAGGTTTGGCACTCTGTTCCGGTGGGATCTTCGGTATGGGAGAGACAAAAGAGGACAGAGATGCTCTTCTTAAGGCGATCACATCCCTGAGCCCTGAATCAACACCGCTTAACTTTTATCATCCTAACCCTGCACTTCCTATCAAAACAAGGAACATCGAACTGGATGAAGCGGTAGCGATCATTAAAAAGGCACGTGCGCTTCTGGGAGAAGATAAACTGCTTATGGTGGCAGGCGGACGGGAACTTCTCTTTAACGGAAAAGAAAATCTCATGTTCGAATCGGGTGCAAATGCAATGGTCATAGGAAATTATCTGACCACCAAAGGGATCGAAGCAAGCAGTGACCAAGAGATGCTTGATAGACTTGGCTACAAGGTAGCAACAAGCTGTGATACACACTAATATCGTCCATATACTTACGCTATCACTGCTCATATGGGGGAGCCCTTTTGTTGCCAAATTTCTGCGTTTGCCTATGCCTCCTGTGGAAATCATACTAGGCTCTATTGTTGCCTATTTCGGCTTGGTCGGCCATAACCCATACTTCACACTCATAGCAGAGGTTGGATTTCTCTATCTCATGTTCCTAGCAGGAATGGAGGTCGACTTGAAACAGATCACTCAAAGCCCTAAGATCGTGATCCACAGGTCTATGCTGTTCCTCCTCTTCATGGTCTTTTTTTCTATGGTCTTCGGTTATATCTTTGATCTGAATACGATTGTGATTATCTCTATGCCGCTGATATCCATAGGATTACTGGCCTCTTTATCCAAAGTATACGGGAAAGAGGAATCATGGATACGTTTAGCTTTTATCGCGGGTGTTCTGGGAGAGATATTAAGTATCGCAGCGCTGACCATCTTCGATGCGTACATTACTACGGGATCCCCCGTAGAACTCATCTTAAAGGTCGGCTACCTGCTTCTGTTCATCTTTGTGATCTATATACTCTATAGAATGTTCAACCTGCTCTTTTGGTGGTACCCCGAGCTCAAAAGTGTTTTGGTACCGAAACTGGACACTTCCGCACAAGATATACGACTCTCTATGGCACTGTTCTTTATCATGATCGCTGTCATGCTCTCACTGGAGTTAGAAGTTGCGCTGGGGGCATTCATCGCGGGGATAGGGATCTCTGCATTCTTTCATCATGAGAAAGAGCTTGAAGAAAAAATGTCCAGTCTCGGCTTTGGTTTTTTGGTGCCTCTCTTCTTTATCCATGTCGGTGCATCCTTTGATCTGAAGGCACTGACCCTGGAAGGTGTGGTTCCCGGAGCACTGCTGATCACGGTCTTGATGATTGTTGCCAGGCTGTTCGCTGCGATCGTATTGAGAGGGATTAATGGGAGTTCGAAGGATGCTGTTCTGATAGCGCTTTCTCTCTCTATGCCTTTGACCCTTCTTGTTGCTGTTGCAACCATTGGATATGACACAAAATTGTTGGACCAGTTGACCTATTATCAGCTGATCTTAGCCAGTATCTTTGAGATATTGATCTCTATGACCGTCATTAAGGCTTTGCAGGTCAAGAAACGCCTCAATGAAAAAGGGAGCAATGCCAAATAGAAGTGTAGAAAAAACTACTCAGCCTTATCCATCTCTTGCACTGCTTCCTGATATACCTTATCTGCTGATTCTTTTGCTGCTTTCTTCTCCGCATCAAGTTCAATATCTGTAATTTTAGCATTTTGTACAGTTGTTTCTTTTTTGGCAGATACTTTTTCCACGGTTCTGCTTTCCACTGCTAATCTTTCAGAACCTCCCTTTCTCATCTCTTCTATTGCTTCCAAGTATTTCTTTTCTGCTGCTTCTTTTGCTGCTCTTTTTTCCGCATCAAGGTCAATATCTGCAATTTCAGCTTTTTTTGCAGGGATTTCTTTTTCGGCAGATACTTTTTCTACTGCTGTGATGCCAGATTCACTCTTTCTTATCTCTTGCACTGCTTCCCAATACTTCGTATCAGCTGCATCTTTTGCTGCTCTCTTTTCCGCATCAGGATCAATCTCTGTACTTTGCGCCACAGTTTCAGCTTTTTTTGCCGCTGCTTCTTTTTCGGCTAATGCTTTTTCCGCTGCTTTGGCTTTTGCTACGATATTGTTTAATTCCGCTTTTTCTTGCGCTTCTTTCGCAATCTTCTCGGCTCTTTTTTTCTCATACGCCTCAGCTTCACGCTGCTCTTGCTCGGCTTGTGCTTTTGCTTGTTTTGATGCTTCTTCTTTCGCAGCGATCTCTGCTAATAGTGCTTCTTTTTCTTTTTTAGCCTCTTCTACTTCTAGCTTTTCAGCTTCTTCTTTTTTTTTAGCTTCTTCTTTTTTTTTAGCATCATCCATAGCATCTTGATCTGCAGCCTCTGTTTTACCTGCTGCTGACACATTTGCTTCCGTCATGTTTGCTTCTTCTACTGCAACGTCCTCTTCCACTGCAGCCTCTTTCTCTTCTACGACTTCAGGGGCATCGATAGTATCTTCTTCCTCATCAGCGAACTCATCATCGGATCCTGATGCAGCTCTCAGGTCTGAAAGAAATGAATGTGTTGATATGTCAATCTCTTTAAAATCTGATGCATTCGCACTCATAAATAATACCGCCACTACTGCCCATAGATACTTCTTCATACTTACTCCTTAGGTTCTAACTGTTTTAATTCAAAATACTCTTTTTGAAGTCTTTGATTTTCTACTTTTAATATTTTCTCTTCAAGAGATAAGCCTTGTTTTTTCTCTTTTAACTGATTCAAAACAGTTAGTGAGTTCTCCCCGTAGACCAAGACACCAACATAGATGCCAAAGAGAAGGATACCAAGCACCGTCACTAAAAAAGTTTTTAGTGACAGCCCGGCTATGCTATCTTCCTCTATCGGACCTGCCATATATTATACCTTCATTTACTTTGTAAATATTGACGCACCCAAATACTCAAACTGACCGAGTTCCGCTTCGATCTCAAGCAGTCTGTTATATTTAGCGATTCTGTCGCTTCTTGCCGTGGATCCCGTTTTGATCTCACCGGTATTCAAAGCGACAGCGAAATCTGCGATAAACGTATCTTCGCTCTCTCCTGAACGGTGAGACATGACACAGGTATACCCGCTTCTTTGTGCAAGGCGGACCGTTTGCATTGTTTCAGAAACCGTTCCTATCTGATTTGGTTTGATCAGAATAGAGTTTGCAATATCTTTTTCGATCCCCTCTGCCAGGATAGATACGTTGGTCACAAAGAGATCATCGCCTACAAGCTGTACCTTATCTCCCAATACTTCTGTAAGATGCTTCCATCCGTCCCAATCATCTTCACTTAATCCATCTTCTATCGAAACAATTGGGTACTTCGAACACATATCAGCATAGTATGCCGTAAGTTCTTCGGATGTCAATTCTCTGTTTTCTGACTTAAGCACATACTTCCCTGCCTCATTGATAAGTTCAGATGCAGCAACATCAAGTGCGATAGCGATCTGCTCACCCGGCTTATATCCGGCTTTTTCGATCGCTTGCATAATGACCTGAATAGGCTCTTCGTTGGACTTAAGGTTTGGTGCGAAACCGCCTTCATCACCAACCGCTGTACTCTCGCCCATACCGTCAATGATCTTTTTAAGGTTATGATACACTTCTGCACAGGCTCTCAGTCCCTCAGAGAATCTATCAAATCCTACAGGCATGACCATATACTCTTGGAAGTCTACAGAGTTGTTCGCATGTTCTCCACCGTTAATGATGTTAAGCATTGGTACAGGCATAACAACAGCATTCGCCCCACCAAGATAGCGGTAAAGCGGCATACCCATGCTTTTTGCAGCCGCACGCGCTACCGCCATAGAGACACCAAGTACCGCATTGGCACCCATGTTCCCATAATTATTCGTACCGTCAACCTCTTTCATCACAAGGTCAACTTCTGCCTGGTTGAAAGGGCTGAGTCCAACAAGTGCATCAGAGATAGGACCATTCACATTTTCACAGGCTTGCAATACCCCTTTGCCCATATATCTGTCCCCACCGTCACGAAGCTCAAGCGCTTCACGTTTACCTGTACTCGCACCACTAGGGACAATCGCACTTTCTACTGTTCCGTCACTCAAACTCACCGTTGCTTTTACTGTAGGGTTACCTCTACTGTCCATCACCTCTGTTGCTACGATCTCATCGATAAAAATCATCTCTGTCCTTTACATATTTACTATTTTACATTTATCTATTATTTTATAGAAATTTACCCTATACTTAAGAATCAAATAAGCATTGGGAGTCCAGACTGCAGCATAATGTGAAGTTTTGTTATTTTTTACCCGAAAAAGATACCCTG
>JBFEWI010000007.1:0-19839 GCA_041546475.1 Sulfurovum sp. | reverse complement strand
TACGCATCTTTTGCTTGAGTCTAAAGATATTGATGCATACAAAAGAGTCTTTCCAGATAGATACAAAAGACTAGAAGAGAATGGGCTTGACAGAAGCTCAATCAGTCCCTACGCAACAGCTTATAAAAAAAGCAAGCTTGTTACATCATTGCTTGAGCAGACACTTACACCAAGCTATATCGTAAATGCCCCACTCTATCAACAAGCACTCAATGTGCAGGTTGAGCTTATGATGACAGCAAGAAGCGAAATGGTAAGAACCACTGCTGCTTCTGCCGTACTTACACACCTTAAGCCGCCTGAAGCAGCGAAACTGGAAGTCGATGTAAATATCAACAAGGGTTCCATCGTTGATGATTATGAAAAAGTAATGAGAGAGCTTGCTGCACAAAAGATGGCAATGATAAAAGACGGAGGAGATGTCAAATCCATAGCGAACTTTGACATTAAACCTGATGCAATAGAAGCAGAAATAGAGGAGAAATAATGAAAATATTGGCAATATGGGGTGAAAATGATGTGGTCTTCAGTAAAGGCATACAGAGCAAAAAAGAGTTAAAGCGTGCAAAGCACAAGGGAAAGAAACCAAACAGGCTGATCGTTCATCAAAGAGATATAGATATGAACGAGATTACAGAAAAAGCACTGAAGGAAAATGTATCCAGAGCAGGTATTGTGATCACAACATCCGGAAGATGTATCTATGACGGAAAAAGAAATGCATTAAAAAGAGGAAGATTATAGTGTCTCAGATTCCTGTACGAAAAACAGTTGATCAATATCTCGATGAGATAGATTATGACTTCATGGGATATGTTCCTCTAGAAGAGGGACTGATGTTCGTAAACTTCATACAGGAAGTAAATGCTGGTTCAGAGGAGAACCAGACCCCACTTGTGCACCTCAAGATGATGGATAAGGTGTTCAATAAAAAGCGTAAGGTTGCGGTACTGTGCCATAGGGGTATCGGTAAGACAGCACTTTTTTCAGAGTACCTTATCCTCTTCATTGCGGCATTCGGTTACTTACCTGGGTTCGGGAAGATATCTCTCATGCTCTACATCTCAGACTCTATAGAAAACGGCGTTAAGAACTTACGCCGGAATGTCGAGTTTAGATATGCCAACTCAGAATTTCTACAAAAGCTCATTCCAAACAGAAAGATAATGGTAGGAAACAGTAGAGCAAACACCTATGTTGACGTGGAAGATTATGACAAAATGGACGATGCCGAAAGAGGTGGTAGAAAGTTCACAGATATACGTCTTGAATTCGAGAACCACAGAGGAGACAGGCTTGTTGTAAAGGGATACGGAGCAAAGACAGGCGTTAGGGGTGCAAAAGAGATGGGACAAAGACCTCCTGTTGCGGTATTCGATGATATCGTATCTGATACAGATGCGGAATCTCCTACGATCATTGGAACCATAGAGAATACTGTCTACAAAGCAGTATCTAAGGCTCTTCACCCAACAAGACAAAAAATGGTATGGCTCGGAACCCCGTTTAACGAATCTGATCCGCTCTATAAGGCAGTAGAATCCGGAGCATGGGAAGTTGCATGTTTTCCGATCGCAGAAGAGTTCGACAGCAAAACAACAAAGGAAGACTTCAAGGGTTCATGGCCAGAAAGATTCCCATATGAATATGTAAAGGCAGAGTTCGATGAAGCAATGATGACAGGAAGACCTGCCGACTTCTATCAGGAGCTTATGCTCAGAATCAACTCTGAAGAAGAAAGACTTGTACCGGAAGCCAATATTATGTGGTATCAAAGAAGTCTGGTTCTGGAAAATATGGGGAACTTCAATTTCTATATTACCACAGATGCCGCAACAAGCGAAAGCAAAAAAGCAGACTACTCGGTGATCAGTGTCTGGGCAATCAATAATAATGGAGACAGGCTTCTGGTTGACGGATGGCACGACAAGGTGTTGTTCAACGTGTTCCTGAACAAGCTGTTCCAATTTGCATCCGTATACAAGAGAAATCTAATGGGGGTAGGAATAGAGACATCTGCTCAACAGAAAAGTTTCATATCAACCATCCAGACAAAGATGATCAGGGAGAACAACTTTTTCACACTGTTATCCAACTCAAATGAGCCTGGACTAAGACCACTAGGTGACAAGTTTCAAAGGTTCAACGTGGTTCAGCCCCTATTCGCTACACACAAGATCTGGTTCCCTAAAGAATTAGAACTTGACCCATATATGATAGAACTCATGTCGGAACTAAAAGGTGTTGGAAAAACGAATCCGAACCCTAAAAAGCTTGGTAAAGCTAGATACGATGATGTTCTTGATACAATATCACAGTTAGGCATGTTCGAACCCGTTCTGCCGAGCATTGGACAAGAAGTAAATCAGAACAGAGAAGAAGACGGAATCTGGTATAACGACGTTGAAGATGATGTCAACGACAGAGATCCATATTCTATGACTTAACCTACGGAGACATCACATGGAAGAAACCACCCAAAATAACCTATTAGATAATTTAAAGAGTGATTACAAGTCTGCAGAGAGACTAAAAAAAGAGAATGACAAGATGGTTCTTAGATGGCTAGATATCTATGAATCTGCTCCGTATGGAAATGAGGTTCCCCATCAAAGCCAATATGTAAGTTCAATGGTCAAACAGATGGTAAACTGGCAGGTTCCATCTATTGTAGAGCCATTCACATCAAGTGAAAGTATTGTAACCTGTGAACCTGCTACCTGGGAAGACAGAGAAGCGGCAAGACAGGCAGAAATCCTATTGAACTATCAGTTCACAAGAGATTTTGACAGATTTGGGTTTATTACGGACTTTGTGATCAAATGTATTACAGAAGGAACCGTTTTCGCAAAGACATCCTGGGAATTCGAAGAGAGAGAGGTCACTGAGGTCATCAAGAAGAGGGTTCCAATTCCTATGGACCCGATGCAAGAACAGGTATTTATAGAGCAGATGCAAGCCGCTATGCAGCAAGCACAAGCAAATGGGCAGGACCCACAAGAGGTACAGGATCAATTCATGAAGAGTCTCCCTACTCATGTGGTAGAGGAAGAAGTCACTCATATGAAGACGATCAAGAATAGACCTACCGCAGAAATATGCGAACTTGTTGACCTTAGAGTAGATCCTACCTGTAGGGGAATAATCAACAAGGCACAGTTTATCATTCACGATTGGGAAACTGACCTCTCTACACTCAAGAAAGACGGAAGATACAAAAACCTTGATCAATTAAAAGGTGAACTCCAAAGAGATGAAACCTTTATCCACAGATACAATGTAGATAGTACCTTTGAATTCGAAGATGAACCGAGAAAAAGATTTATTGTCCATGAATATTGGGGAAAATATGACCTCAATGGCGATGGAATTGCCGAATCGGTCGTTATATGCTGGGTAGGAAATACAATTATTAGAGAAGACGAGAACCCGCTTGATGACGGAAGACTTCCGTTTGTGAGAGCGGTATATGATAAAAGACCAGGATACATCTACGGACTTCCGCTTGCAGAGCTGATAGGTGACAAGCAGAGAATAGACTCGGTGATCAACCGTGGTATCTTTGATGATATGAAGGCAGCGAACAATGGTCAGCGTGGATACAAAAAAGGTTTTGTTGATCCAGAAAATGCAAACCTTATGAAGAAAGGTAAAGACTTCGAATTCAACACAAACATGAATGACGTATGGGAAGGAAAATATACACCTATCAATCAATCCATCTTCGGGGTTCTACAGAAGAACAAAGAAGAAGCCGATGCAATGTCAGGCATCAAATCATTTGCCCATGGAACCGGAGGTAATGCACTTGGTTCTACAGCAGCAGCGGTAAATGCAACCACTACCTCATCTGCAAAACGTGAAATGCAGATCATCAGAGGAATAGCCGAAGATGCGATCATTCCTATTCTTGAAATATGGCACGCCTATGATGCACTCTTCCTTGATGAAGAAGAAGTGATCAGAATTACCGGTGACGACTTCGAGGTTATAAAGAGAGATGACATCGACGGGAACATAGATATAAAGATGTCCATTGCAACACAAGAATCAAAAGCAATGAAAGCAGACAGGCTGGCATTCCTTATGCAAACAATGGGCAACAATATGCCAGCAGATGAATCAAGAATCATCATGGCGGATCTACTTGAACAAAACGATATGCCAGGACTTGCAAAAAAACTGCTTGAATTACCAGAACCACAGCCTAGCCCTCAAGAACTTGAGATCATGGAATTACAGAAAGAGCTTCTTAAGGCACAGGTACAGAACGAATATGCTAAAGCTGCAGAAAACGAGATCGACTACGAGCTTAAATCCGCTAAGACACAGAACGAGCTCGCTAAGGCTCGTAATCTGGATGCAGACTCTGATATCAAAGATATGAAGTTCCTCGATGAAGATGAAGGCTTGACCCACCAGCGTAATATGGAGATGAAACAAATGGATCATGATGCAAAATTTAACGAAGCACAGCTAAAAGAAGCATCAAAATTAACATTAGAACGTGAAAAAGCACAAAAACAAGCGGTAAAGCCAAAATAAATATGCTACAATAATTAAACTTGAAAGGAGTTAGCTATGAAACATGTCACTGTTCATGGGGTTGAAGCCGGAACACCCGGCGGAAAATCAGAAGAGATAAAGGGCGGGAAAAGCACAAAAACTAAGGGCTTTAAATAATAAGTATTGAGGTTTTAACACGTTAAAGAACCGTGGTGGTTCTACAAAATAACTAAAAAAGGTAAAAAAATGGTAGAAATGACAATGGAAGATGCTCAACTGTTAGTTGAAGAAAGAGATGAACTCGGAAAGATGTTAAAAAGCAAGCTTTTCAAGAAATATATTGGAGACAAGTATTTCAAAGAGGAGGCTGCAAGACTTGCAAATGCTGCAACAAATCCAGAAATGATGGATGACATCGACCAAAGAGAGATATTCAGCATGCTAAAAGGGATAGGACATCTCCAGAACTTCTTCCTTGAAATCAAAAGAAAAGGCGACAATGCCGAAAGATCTATCGAAGAATACAAAGAAGAACAACGTCAAGAAGAGCTGAGAAGAATTGAAGAAGAAACCAAAGCAAACAAGGTATTTGAGTTTGATAAAATTACTGGTGAACCGATCGAGGTAAAAGACGATGAGTGATATGGCAGGAATGACAGACGAAGAGCTTGATGCGGCGATCTTCAACAATCCATCAGAGCATATTGCTGAGGTTGGTTCAGAAAGTGGCAGTGCTGATGACAGCAGCGTAAGTCCATTAGATGGTGTCGAAGAGCAAGTGGATGACGCAGAAGGTGTGCCTGGTGACGATCAGGGCACAGAAGCCGATGAAGACCTTGACGACAGTTCATCGACTGATGAAGATGAAATCGAAGACGAAGAGGAAGGATCTGAACCAGAGGTCGAAGCTGGTGAAGGCAACCCGGATTCTGAAGACGACGACGATTTGGAAGCAGATGAAGAACCAATCGCATTCCAACCATTAAGAGCTGCGGGTAAAGAATACCCTATTGAAAGTATGCAGGAACTATACACCTTTGCAAGCAAAGGAATAGACGCAGACAGAAAATGGGCCGAATCTGCAGAAGGCAGAAGGGTTGCTGCTACGATGAAATCCAATGGTTTAACAATGGATGACATCAATACGCTGATTGAAGCGAAAAGCGGGAACCAGGATGCGATCATGAGTTTGTTAAAAGCGAACAATATTGATCCTCTTGATATTGATGCGGATGCATTTAATGGTTACACCCCAAAAGACCATTCAACAGGAGAATTTGAGCTTCAGCTTGACGATGTCGTGTCTAGGATAAAAACAAATCCTAGATACGAAGAGTCAGTAAATGTTGTGATGGAAAAATGGGACGGAAAGAGTCGGGAAGCTTTCTATGCTAATCCGAACTTGCTGGAGCAGCTGAATATAGATATGCAGGTGGATCCTGAAACAGGGTTCTCTATCTATGACAAAGTGGCTCCTCTAGCTGAAAAGCTCAAGATCTTAGATCATGGACAAGGTACGGATCTTGATTACTATATGCAAGCCGGCAAACGGGTTCTTGGAGATATCCAAAAGCAGAAGTCTATCCAGGCGGAAGCAGAAGAGAAGGCCAAGGCGAAGAAAGCCAGTGAGCAGGCAAAAATCAAACAGAAAAAGAAAGCTGCCGCCTCTACAGGTGGAAATACAGCAGGTAAACAACCTGTCGATGTTTCTTCTTTAAGCGATGCAGAGTTGGACAAGCTCCTCGCTGAAACGAATTAACCCAAAAAGAAAGAGGTAAACAATGTCACAGGTTTATGGTAACGGTACATCTACCGCAACAAATGGAAGCAACGTAAGAGTTGATGCCCTTCGTGAGAAGGCGATCAGAGCAGCTAAAAAAGAAATTATCTTTGAACAGCTTTGTGACAATCAAACAATGCCATTGAATTATGGTAAAACACTTAAAGTGCATAAAACACTTTATATCCTTGATGACTTGAACGTAAATGATCAGGGTCTTGACGGTAC
This sequence comes from Sulfurovum sp., assembly GCA_041546475.1. GTDB lineage: Bacteria > Campylobacterota > Campylobacteria > Campylobacterales > Sulfurovaceae > Sulfurovum. The sequence goes on along the minus strand of JBFEWI010000007.1, from coordinate 13,325 downwards.
TGGTGCAGTTCCTGCAGCGGGTGAACCAAATGAAAACGGAAACCTTTATGGTTCTAGCAGATCAGTTGTTGATGTATCTGCAGGTATGCCAATGTTGGCAGAAGGTGCCGGAAGAGTTAACCGTGTCGGTATGACTCGTATCACAAGAGAAGGTACACTTGTAAGAATGGGTGCATTCCTTGAGTATACTGATGAAGTAGAATTGTTCTCTGACCAAAAAATGGAGATCCAATACTACGAAAAGATGGGTGAGTTGGCTGCAGAGCTTTACGACGACTATCTTCAAAAAGAACTTCTTGGTGCAGCTGGTGTTGAGCTTTACGGTGGTGTTGCAACTTCAATTGCTACATTGACTGGTGTTGACGGAGCTACTCCATCTACATTGTCTTACGACTTGATCAGAAGCACTCAGGTTACTCTTAGAGCGAACTATGCTAAGAAAACAAATGAGATCATCACTGGTTCTACTAAAATCGGTACAGTGCCTGTTAATGCATCTTACTTTGCATACTGTGGTCCTGTTTCAACTGTAGAGCTTGAGAAATTGACTGATGACTTCTCTGAAAGAGCATTTACTCCAGCAAGAATGTATGCTGCTAACGGTAACTTGGCTAAGGCTGAGGTTGGTGCGGTTCACTCTACTAGATTTATCGAAGCTGAGAGAATGATGCACTATGATGGTGGTGGAGCTTACGCTGCTACAAATGCAGGTGGATACAGAACTACTGCTCTTAATCCTACTCAAGCTGTAGCTAGAGGTGTTGCAACAGTGTTTGATGCTGGTACAGACTACTTGACTGGAGACATCGTATCTTACAATGGTTCTCTATGGATCCATACTGCTGATGTTACTGCTGCTGCATGGTCTGCAGTCGGAAGAACTGATCTTGGTACATCTGTTGAATTCTTCAACGGTTATCCGATCATCTATGTAACGAAAGGTGCATTTGCAACTATCGGTTTACAAGGTAACAAAAAGATCAAATTCCTTGCTAAAAAACCAGCAATGGAACCAACACAGTCAGATCCATATGCGTTGATGGGACTATATTCTTTCAACTTCTTCGCTGGTTCAATCGTACTTGAGCCTGAGAAGATCGCAAGAATCGTTCACATCGCTAAGTAACACTAGGAGGCGAAAGCCTCCTCTTTAAATAAGAAAGGAATCACCATGGGTGCAAAAAGCAAAAAAATGGTAAAAAAAGGAACTCCAGCTCCTAAAACTCCAGATGTAGGTACGGGAACCACAAAAGGTTTCAAATAGCAATCTGCAGCCATAAGGCTGCCTATACAATTAAAAATTAAGGAAATATCAAATGTCAGCTGAAGACAACAAAATTGATGAAAATGAAACAGTAGAAACACAACCGGAACTAGATATCGAAGCACTTAGAGCCAAAGCTACATTGCTGGGAATTAAGTTCTCAGGAAATACTGGAGCAAAAAAGCTCAAAGAGAAGATAGATCTTCATATCGCTGAAGCAGAGCCTCAGCCTGAAAAGCCTGAAAATGTAAGAAGTGTCGGACCTAGCAAAACGATCAGAGACATCGAAAGAGAAGCTAGAAAGCCTATGCTTGTTATCTTTACGGACAATGATCCGCAAGAGCAATCGAACCCGACCATTGTACACACAGTACAAAACAACCATTTCAAGATAGGTGTTATCATCAAGAAAGATGAAGAGCAATTGGTTCCAACAGCTATTGTTAAAGCCTTAAGAGAAAAAACAATGATCAAGTGGGTAAATTCGATCAATAACATTACAAAGCGTCCAACGGGAAATAAAGTACCTGTGACAAAAAAACGCTTCAATGTTCAGATCATCGATGCAAACCCGAAGATTTAATATAATGGAACCAATGTAAATATTGGTTCTGTTATGTTAAACTACATAAAACAAGACAAGGAAGAAACATGGCACAGATGTCGAACTACTTAGAAGATAACTTGGTAAATTTGGTCTTTAGAAATACTGCATTCGCTACTCCTGGAACAGTATATGTGGCACTGTATGCAACAGATCCAACAGATGCAGATACAGGAACAGAACTGACTGGAAATGGATATGCTAGAAAAGCAATTACTTTTGGTATTCCGTCAGACGGCGTATCTTTGAACACTGCGGATGTCGTATTTGATCCAGCTACTGCTGACTGGGTTCCTGTAACACATGTTGGTATTCGTGATGCCCTGACTGGTGGAAACCTTCTAATGCACAAAGCACTTCCTGCATCTGTCAGCACATTGACTGGAAACTCTTTCAGAATTCCTACTGGCGATTTCTCTATCACCTTCGCATAAGGAGGACTAAATGGCCTTCCAGGATACAAGTGTATCAATGCTTGGCTCCGGCCAAGTAAGTGTAATTGAATACTCACAAGTAACACATTCTGTTTCAATGCTGGGTTCTGGAGGCATGAGTGTCTCGCCTGTTGTTGATGTGAACCCTGGAGCTATTGACTTTGCCGGCTCACTATCATCCGGAATAGGTACAGGACAGCTCCTAAACAACTATATATCGGCATATGGATTCCTGAATGTATCCGTATCTGCAAGAGCAGTATGCTATGACATAGTAAACAATTTCACACCACAGCATATAATCTCAAACTTCTGTAAAAACAAAGGAGAATCCGTGGCACTAAAAAGATTTAAAAATGACACATACCCGGTAACTGCAACGCTCTCTAAAGATGGAGTGTATGATATTACGGGGTTCACAATAAAACTATCAACACAAATAGGAACAGGAACTGTCTATACATCAACTGGGAACATCACTGATGCTGTAAACGGAAACGTAGAATTCATTCTCGATGCAGGAGCAATAGACACCGCAGGAGAGGGGACCTATGATATTGAAGTAAATGACGGAACCTATGTATACACCTATGAAAAAGGTGTATTTGAAATAGTGGAAGATCTTACTCCTCCACCAGCAGTATAGGTAGGCCACCAAATGGCACTTAATGTAGAAGATTATTTTACTCCCGGATGGTGTGATGATGGAACGTGCTTCTATCACTATGGAGTATATAACTCTTCTCATACCGAAGAGACATTCTATGCCAACATAGAATCTAATGGGTTCTGTTATGTTGGTGAACTATTTGGTGCCAGAAAGTACCCACTAAATTTAAGCATATATCTTCCTGGGGGAGAATTTACTCCACCTCCAACTCCAACATTTGCAGACTTTCAGGCACTGAGCACCACCGTAGGGGACATAAGATATAGGTACTCTTCACCATACTGGTTCCGAATAGTAGATGAAGGATACCAGATTGGAGAAAGACTCGTATCTGATGACTGGAACAATAGTTGCTCTACAACTGTTACAACGACAGGAGCAATATCTTCATACTATATCGGATCAGATACGTGGTTATACACAACAACCGTATACATAAACGAAAGAGTAAAAATATATAAAGATGTAAATCTGTTCTCATGTCCACTTAACTCAACACTCATAAATGGAGAGTGTGTGCCGGATGATGGCTATATATGGGATGAGATAATAGGAGAATTTGTATCCTCATGCGAAAGAAAGAGATGCTTATATCTTCCTGAAGTACCTACGGTGGATATCTGCCGTGGTGAGTATGGAGGAGTGATTTCTCTTGAACCAAATACAGACACAAGCTGCGAAATGTTCCTGCCTACAACTATATATTTTACATATAGGGAGACATATACTGATGGGATTCAATCATCTTCACAGAGATTCAAATATATTGGGCCAAAGTCTATAGAGATTGATACTTCCATAGGAAATGCTAAATTTGAAATAAAAAATATAGATGCAAATGGTCGGTGTGGAACCATTGAAGTGATAGCGACATCAACAAATGAAAAATATTACCAATGCCAAACGACCAAAATAAATATATGTTGTGATGAAAATATATATTACGATGGGGGAGAAGCATCAACATGTTGTGACCATGTCCCAAAAGATTACAAACTTTGGGTTCCAACAAATGAATGCAGCAGATTTGAACAAAAAAAGCACATAACTGCACTACCAAGTAAAATGAAGGTTAAATAAATGGCTTTAAACACAGGATTCCCAATACTTGATTGTGCTTCAACATACGACCCGAATGACCCATACGGAGGAGAATGTGTACCGAATCTCTGTAATTATGGAGAAATATCAAAAAGTAGTATATCAACAACCTTTCCAGGACATCTAGAAGATCCCACTCTGTATAAGTGCTGGGTTAAAACAGATATTTTTGAAACAATCGATCAATATTATTGGCAGACAGGAAACTATATACCGCCAACATCAACACCTGAAAGCGTAGGTCTTCCGGTATGGAAATATAAAACAGAATTCAACCAATTGCCTGCAGATATAGAGGTATGCTACCCAACAGCAGAAACTATATGGACATTCTTATATGAATTAAACGGGTATGATTACTGGGAAAGAAAAATTATACAAAAAGATATATATATAGCTTTTTGGTACGAAGAAAATTATGCCGGGTGTCCATCCGGAACAGTGTATGATCCAATTTTTGATGCATGTGTTCTCCTTCCCGGTTTCATATATGATCCAATAACAGGAGAAATAGTATCAGCATGTGAAAGATCTGTATGTTTTTATCTTCCAGATTCTCCTGCTGCTCCCATATGCGTAGGTGATTTCTCCGGAATCATTACTGTCGATCCGAACATTCAGGAAATATGTGAAGATAGTGGGCCAATAACTCTATTTTTTGAATATAAAGAGAGATACACAGATGGACTTCCGATTAGCGAAGGTAGGTTTATATACAATGCACCACAAAAAATAATTATAGAAGATGTTACTAAACCTGTTCTATTCGAAATAGAAAGCATAAATGCTAATGGAAGATGTGGAGAAATTATCGTAACTGCTATTTCATCCAATGGAATGTATTATCAATGTGGAGAATTGATTATTGACGTATGTTGCCCAGGTTCAGGATCATCATCCGGAAGTTCATGTTGCCCAAATCTTTTTGATGATAAATTTAAACTATGGAAAGATTGCGGAGGGTTCGCTGAACCACAGTATGTTGGGAATGTATTAAAAGATGGTACAATACTTGAAGACTAGGAGAAGGCATGACATATACAGACTTTAGAAACAATATATCTACACTGACAAAACTTAGACTGAGAAACTATACATGGACCGAGACAGAGCTTGATGCCATGATCTCTTTTACCTATAATGATATTACCAACGAAATAAGACTTGAGTGGGCAAAGCAGGATATAGTAATAGCAAAAGATGTGAAAACATACGATATCACACTTGCAACAAGCATTGGGTTCTATGATGCGTGGGATGAAGACAGATATTGTGTGTTCCCATTCCTTGAGTTAGATGAAGATAACAATACGATCCATATTATAAATGAAAACTTCCTGGAATACTATGATGGAAAAACACTCACGCTACTAAGAAAGCACAAGCCTGCTGTTGCTGATGCAGACCCGATGACATTTGATAAAATACAAAAAGCAATGGTGGAAGGGATCGTATATTTTCTTCAGGACAGTGTTCCCGGACAACTCGATGAACAGGGTGCAAACTTTCATTATCAAAGGTACTACAATGAAAGAAAAACACTTATCGCACTCAATAAGCAGATGGGTTCACCTGAGCAAACAAATACTCTTGAAATAAATTTTAAATAAGGAACAATAGATGGCAGAAATTCTAACAGACTGTAATGTGTGTGTAGACAGCGATGAGATAGTCGAACTATACCAGAAGCTTAGAACAGAAGTAAAGTCTGATCTTGACGAACAGTACGACAAAGGAAGGATAAATGGAACCTATTACGTCGATGTTTATGCAAAACTTATGGATAGGGTTATTGGTGCATCAGTACAGGCAATTATTGATCTGCAGACAAAAGAGACTGAAGCAGACAGGGCTGTAAAATACTCAACTGTTGACGTAAATGATTCAAAAATATCTCTTAATGCAGCACAAGAAAATAAGCTTGCATGTGACTGCTGTAATGCATCAAAACTTGCAGATGCAGATGTAATCCTTAAAGCACAACAAGGTGCACTCTATGACCGTCAGAGACAAGGATTCGATGATAATGCGAGACAGAAGCTGTTCGACTCTCAGCTTAACTCTTGGGCAATGGTATTTGCGGATACTGCACTTGAAGAAGTTGTTGCACCGACAAATGAGCAGCAGATCTGTGAAACATACAATGCCGTCAAAGCCGGACTAGGCATCAGTGGTTCTGCCTGTCAATAATGTTTAGAAAACTTGAGAATCACGGATTCCTTGTCCGTGAGCTAACAAGAGAGGATGCTGATAAAATATTCAACATCCTACGCTTGGAGTTAGGGAAAGATGACAATAAGCCGGTTCAGAATAAAAAACTAAGAATACTGAAGCGTGAGATAGAGTATGTATTCAATGAGCCTGAACACCATGTCATCGGCATAGAGAAAGACGGAACCCTAATCGGAGTTGCAACATGCAATGATGAGAACAATATTCCATGGCTCGGACATTTTGTGATAGAGGAAAAATACAGAAGAACCAAGGCTTCTGCAATGCTTCTATACTATGTTGTGGGAATAATCTACAAGGATAAGATAGTTCAGACAAAACCTATAGGTGACATAGGAGAGTATAAAAGCAGCATCAAAAAGATGCCAGAACAACTTGGATTTGATATCATCGATCCAGAAAGATTACCACTACTTAAAAAAATAGCAGGAGAATAGATGGGGTTCCTAACCAAGAAAAAAACCATAGTTGATATGCAATTCATGGAACTCCTAACTCCAGATGCTGCTTTCAGGCAAGCAAAGTTTGAAACATATTTCACAACAAACAGTATGCGACAATACAATGACACGATGTTTAAGTGGAAAAAGGACTATCGTGGAAGATATAAGGAGAAATATCTTGAAAGGGCAGGACTTGAGCCTTCATCCAAAGCAACAAGACTAACAGTAGACAGGGTTCTGCTTCTTGACTATATAATGCAGCTAGATCCGACAGCAAACAGCATAACATCTAGCTCATTCCTTATCCCATCACTTACATATATTGCCAGAGATCATCTACAGGGTTCTGAGTACAACTGGAGCAACTATACAGATATTCTCACCATAGGATCCACAGAGTATAAACTTGAAGATATAGATTATGCAGACCCGGAAGATGATACCCAGATAGTGATATATCTTAAAAATACACAAGACAGTGAAGATGTCATGGAGATATTTTTTACAAACGAATTCCATGCAGAAACTTGTCTGAATGTAAGATATGAAACATCAGAAAGCAACACAGAATGGTATGTCTATATAGAAAAGAAAGAAACTGTCCCTTCAAGTGTATATATAGTAGATGACATGACGATGACTGCAATTATTCCTATAAAAGAGAATAACCAGATGCATGAAGATTCACTATGGACAAAAAGAATGCTCAACCGTCTTGGACTTGGAGGAAGAAGTTTTTCTGACCAGATAGAACAGGAAACGAACATGGACAATGCCTATATTTTCACAGGATTAAAATTCAACAGTGAAAGTAAATATATGGCAAAGGCACTTTATCAAACATTTGAATACATATCAGAAATAGATACTATTCAGCCAGAACCACTGGAAGATGGAACCATACCGAAGGTTAGTAGTGAAATAAATTTCGGTATGAGCAAAATGAATCTAGGATACGATTTTGATATATCAATCGAAACCAAAAGAGGGGTAGCAACAAGAACTTACTCGGAACTTGACCAAAATGCAAAAGTAGTATACAAGACAGAACTCTTAAAGCCAGGAGAATACAGTTCTGCATTGAATCAATTAGAAGAAAAGGGATCTGTTGGCGAAGAACAGGCAGCAGATTTCTTTACAATAATAGAATCAGTAAAAGAAAATATATTCACCAAAGATACCGGAAATAATTCTATACTAAAAATAAGATACCAGGTTTCACCGAATACATTCAAAGAGATGACCATAAGTAACTACATAAATACTTTTACTATCTCAGGATACGGATTTACGGCATACCTTGACTCAAGCCCTGAAGACGGAAGACTTATTCTTCCTCTTGACGTAATGAATAAGCTGAAGTTCAAAGAATGGATAGAAGTACATGAGAGATCATTTACTATGCTTGCATATTCACACCAGGTCATAAAAATATACTGGTACCAGCAATCGTGGTTCTCATGGGTAATAAAAATAGGTCTTGCCTTTGTTACAGGAGGACTGTCTCTGACATGGGATCTGCTTATAGACCTTATAATAAGCTATGCCATATCAATGGTAATAGACCTGGTTCTAAGGATGATAGATAGTGAGATACTCATGGTACTTGCATCTGTAGCTTTAACAGCACTGGGTTCTATGTATACAAGCGGATTTGATATCTCTGATTTCACAATAGAGAACTACCTTCCTGTTGCAACAAAGGCAGTACAGACAGCAAGCAACATCTATCAGGAGCAACTGATGGCTGATATTGCAAAACTTCAGGAAAAAACCAAGGAAGAAGAACGACAGGATGAACTGATGAAAGAGGAGATGAACTCTCACAGTTTTAATGTTACAAAAGCAATGATGGACGCACACTATTCCTATGATTCCATAAACAGTCCACAGGCATGGATAGCACAACAACTAGGGTTCGGACTCTACAACTATGATCAATACTATAGTGTCAGTGAACAAATCGATCTAAGGGTACAGGTAACGTCTGGATAATACAGATAAAATACGATACAATAACTTAAGAAAGCTATAAAGGACAAGAAGATGGGATATTTTGACCAATACAACCAAAACCAGGATCCATTCAATACAATGGGGACATTCGATCAATCAGCAAGTTTACTATATGGTGATGAAACACAATCAAATATGCCATATGCCAATAATAAAAGCGGTCTTGCCTCTATGGGAATAAGCACCGGGGATCAAAATAGTTGGTGGGGTGACACATTCAAGTCATTCGACAATCTTCTTCCTACTGCTGCAGGTCTTGCCGGAATGTATATGCAATGGGATAAACTCCAGGCAGAAAAGAACAAGGCAAGAGATGCACACAATGCAAACGCAAAAATGTACAACAACCAGCTTGTAAGGGCAAATAACCTTGGTAAATCCATCTATGGAGACAGCTATAAGCAAGATCAAACACATGTGAAAAAAAGCACAGTATAGGAGTCCACAATGGCAATCAAAACATCCCCTTCTTTCCAGGGTGGCTCTTTCAGCCGTATAAACACAGGATCTTTCTCTGATCAGCTCAGACTCAAGCAGAACCAGAAACAGTTTGAGCAGGAGATGGCCTTCAAACAAGCTGCACTTGATGCTGAAGCAGCAAGACAGGCAACACTTGATGCAAGAGCAAAGCAAGAGTTTGACTGGAAAGCCGAAGACCGTGCAAATGCAGCAAAAGCGGCCAATGTCTATGGTGCAATGGAACCTGTTGCAAACATAAAAGAATCAAAGATCACAGATATCGTGACAAGAAGCAAAGAAGAACAGGATGCCATAAAAGGAGTATACCAGGGAGAATCTGGAAATGATCTCCTTGGAAAAAACAAAAGAGCACAGGAGATAGAAAAAAGACTTGCAGAACTGACCCCTGAGCTTGCAAATGCACCCGTAAAAACAATGAAAGAAAAAGAAATAGATCTTGGAAATTCACTTGTTGCTCCAGTAGCAAGAACAGGAGAGGGGATTTCCGGTGCTCTTGATTATATATTTTCAGGAAAAACATTAAGACAGTTTGATGAAAATGGAAATCCAATAGACTTCAAAGAGGCACCAGATTATAAAGTAGACCCAAATCAAAAAGATCTTTTTGCAGATAAACAAAAAGCATACGATGAGAAGCAGAAAGAATTCGAATCTCTCACAAAAGAATACACTCAGCTAGACAAAGACCTAAGAACACAGAAGGGTGATGAAACTTTAGCAAGAGTTGGTTCCACATATGCTCAAGATAAAACAGTAAAAGAGCAAAAGAGAGGCGTAGATGTAAGAAAAGAGTATTCTTCGAACATCGATGCAGAGCTTGAAAGACAGAATATTCCAAAGAAGGACAGAAACAAGATCAAAGCTATTCTTATGGATAAGGTTGATCCTTTTGTTCAGGAGGCAATAAAGCAAAGAGCCACCTATGACAGCCAGAATGCTGATCTAAAAAAGACAGAACTTGAGAACCTTGCAAAAGTTGCACAAGCAAAACTCAAGACAGAGGAAGCGAACTATAAAGCACTAAGCGAAGCAAACCAGAAAAAAGTAGACTCTATTGACGATGAGCTGAAGTTCTTAAGAAGTGAAAGAAACAGAAATGATATATCTGACGAAACACGAAAAACAATAGAGGCAAAAATAGCTAACCAAGAAGCTCAAAGAGTAAGAATACTAAATACATACTAGGATAAACTATGGCAGAATACGGCGGCGTTGGCCTCTCTGGACTAAGTGCGGAGGATATATCTTCTTTTAATGACAAAATAGCATCCACAGAACAAGCTGCAGCAGAAACTGCTGCCTACAATAACTATCAAGAAAAACAGTTCGTATCCAAAGCTCAGGAAAAAGCAAGAAGAATACAGCAGACCAAAGAGCGTAAACAAAGAGAGCTTGTTGGGCCTGATCCGATAGACTATGGTACTGATTCGATCATAACAAGAAAAGCAAAAGAGCTTCTAAACAAAGGGCTTCCTCACGATTACCAGATCCCTGTGGAAATGAATGGAAAGCAGTACACGACTCACAATAAAGACTTCAATAACGATGATCTATCAAATATATGGGCAGAAACAGAAGATAATCCATATGGAGACTCTGTACTCTACTATATGCGTAAAGAAGACGGATACAATGATGATGGTTCTGTAAAATGGCTATATAAGCCAGGTATTGCAAAATTCGGAGCCTATAACAGATATAAGAATCAACTTGCAGATGAAGGATGGCAGTTACTTGGAGAAAAGAGAACCAACAATGCTGCACAGATAGAAGCAAGAATCCAAGGAAATCAGACTTTCCTGCAGCAAAGAACATTTGATCATGGAAGAAGTACGACAGATCCATACGCCGTTGGTCCAGACCAGGCATTCAACTCGTTCGGTGCAGGAAAATCAGAACTATATAATACTGATATTCTTGGACTTGGCAATCAAACAGATCAACAAATCACACAGAATAGAATTCGTGGACTCGAAAATGAAGCCGCATATAGAATGCTTGAAGCTCAAGATCCTGATGGAAAACTAGGAAATCTTGTAGACGCACTTCAGTCAAGAACAGTTTCTACTGTAGCCGGGGTTCTGGATGCAGGACATGACTTCCTGAGCGACAATGAGAATAACGAGCTCAACAAATGGAAAGATACTGCCTATACAGACAAACTCTTTGGGTACAACTCTAGAGTATCAGCATCAGGGCTTGATAAAGCTGCCTATGATATGAAGAATGGAAACTACTTCTCCATGATAGGTAATATGTTCTCTGTTGCACCTGAACTTATTGCAGAATCAACACCTGAAATGGTTGCACTATCAAACATCTACGGAATGGGTTCTATTCTTGCAATGAGATCAAATGACGTTATGGACGAGATCAAAAAGAATAACGGAGGAAAAGCTTTAACCTCTGGGGAGAAAGCACAGGCAATTTCTGCTGGAACCCTGATGACAATGCTTGATAAATTCGGTCTGAACGAAATGACAAGCAAGACAGCATTTGGTAAACGGATGGTTAAAAAAATATTTGACAGCTCAACGGAACAGGCCTCAAAGCATGTTGCACACAAAATAGGAGAGAAAGTTGTCCAACTCTCTGTGGCTGGTGAAATGGAAGCCGGAACAGAGATGCTGCAGGAGATCGTACAGGCATACGGTGAGAAGTACGGAACTGATAAAGCAGACGAACTTTGGAACCAAGAGATGAAAGACAGCATCATCAAAGCAGGACTTGGTGGGTTCTCAGCAGGTACAACCATTAGAGCAGGGTTCGATACAGCCCAAGGCGTGACTGATATGAATAAGAATGCTGGTTCTGACATCCCGGAACACATACAGGCTGCGAATTCAATGGTAGATCTAAACCAGAAAGCACAAAATGGTGAGAAAATAGAAATAACAGATCAGGATATCCAATCATTCAATAAAAATCTACAAAATATGAAAGACACTTTTGCTAATGCAAAAGATCCAGAAGCTCAAAAAGAAGCTGCTACTGCATGGATGATGTTTGTAGACAACCGGCTTGCAAGAGATGCATTTGGACTAACCGAAGAACAGCATACTGCAGAACTTGAATTGGCCAGAAAAACAATACAGGAAGCTGGGATTGAACTTCCTACTATTGACGGCCAGGATAAACCGATAGAGGTTACTCCGGAAGAAGCACCGGCATTCTCTACTGCAGATGAATATCTTAATGAAGACACAGAAAAACCAAAAAAGAAAAAAAAGAAAAAAGAAAAACCGGTAGATACAACTACATCAACAGAAACTTTTAGAGTAGATGGTGTGAATCTTGATATTGAAGCAACACTTGTCAAAGAAAACAAGAACAAAGCAAGATATGAATATGTACATCCTCAAACTGGTAAAAAAAGTGCCATTGTTGTAAACAAAACAACAGGGGAGATAGAGACACTATACAATGAGGATGCCGGAACATCAATTGACGGAAAGAAAACAACAACTTCTATGAAGGCCCACAAGATCACTATGGGTAAAAAAAATACAAATACTTCATCTGATGAAAACATAGACTCAAGTTCTACTCCTGGGCCGTTAAAAGCTGGTGTAGAATCCTCTGGTTTGGTTCTGGAAACTATCAAGAGTGAACCGAAAGTCTCACAATTTAAAGAAGTGATGAAGAATGTTGTCGGAAAGTTTATTAAGAAGGAAGCAAGCAACAGAAAGCAGCTTAACCGTAAGTCTGAAGGACTGGTAGATGACAGTATTGTAGTGGACTCGTTCCTTCATGGAGCCTCTGATTCAAAGATCAACAACAGCCCTAAACTATTTAAGAAACAGACTGATACCCAGTCAAAACAGACAAGAGAAGAAAAAGCAAAGCTTGTAGAGGCGATACAAAATATCGTGAAATCTGGAAAGATAAGCTCTTCTGAAAAAGTGAACATGAAGTTCCGTGAAATGTTCAAGGCAAATGAGGGCGGAGCACTCAGACTTGCCGTACTTGCTCTTAATGAAGTCACCGAGAACATGAAATCTATTGTGGACAGAGCAAACAACGAGAACCTGGATGTAGAGACATTCTATGCAAGTAGACAGGATATTGCAAAAGAGATCGC
>JBFEWI010000078.1:0-7733 GCA_041546475.1 Sulfurovum sp. | reverse complement strand
ACTTCGGCAAACGTCAGCGGTTTTGGCGAGATCGTTGAACCCTTTGAGGAAGAGCCTCTCTCTTTGGAACTCTATACACCCCAGATAGGCTGCGATACAGCACTGGTCTATAAAACCTTTAAAGCACATCTTCTGGGTGATATTTCGCTTGCCTCTTTTATAGGGTGGGAAAAACTTGACTCAAAAACGCTGCTCGAACGCATTGCAGACCCGATCATGCTTAATGATCTCTACAAGGCTGCACTCATTGCCTATCCTGAGATGAAGAACGAAGCGAAAGAAGGATGGTTCTTTTCAGGGAGCGGGAGTACATTTTTTCGTCTACGCTGACAATAGACGGAATCTCTAATTCTCTTTTGCTTTCTTCTTTCGCATAAGCAGATAGAGTGCTTCAACTTTATCTCTTGCCCAGGGTGTTTTTCTCAAAAACTTTAGAGAGGAGTTGATACTGGGGTCATACTTGAAACATCGGATATTCACAAACTCTCCCAGCAGTTCCCAACCGTACTCTTCTTGCAGCTCTTCGAGTATCTGTTTGAGCTTAATTCCGTGCAAAGGATTGTTTTTATGTACATCATCCATCGTTTCTCTTTTAACTTTCTCTCATCATCATGCTTTGATCTTCATCTGCTTTCATTCCAAAATGTTCCATGGAAAACTTTACTCTCTGTGTCACATGCAAATTGGCCTGTTGCGTATCGATCACATCATAACGTTTTACTGCACCTGTCCTGTTGGCAATTTGTATAGCCAGTCCGGGACGGGCATTGAGCTCCAATATCAAGGGGCCTAAGTTTTTGTCCAGGACAATATCTACCCCTAAGTAGCCCAGATGGGTCACTTCATAACAGGATGCTGCCAGAGTCAGTATCCTCTCCCAATGCGGTATTTCAAGCTCAGAAAAATCATACCCTGTATCAGGGTGGTGCGTCACAGGAGAACCATGCTGTACAGCAAAAAGTGCTCTGCCCGTTGCGATATCAAGTCCTACGCCAACTGCACCCTGATGCAGGTTGGCTTTACCGTCACTCTCCCGTGTTGAACACCGTAACATAGCCATCGCAGGATACCCTCTATAGGTGATCACCCTGATATCCGGAACACCCTCATAACTGTAACGATCAAAAATAGGGTCAAACTCTACCAGTGTTTCAAGCATGGCAACATCAGGTTTTCCCCCAAGTGAATAAAGACCACTGATAATATTTGAGATATCGCGTTGAATATCCCTCAATGCAAGTCTCTGTCCGTTCGCTTTGAGGAACTCATCACCTTCACGCCTGACAATGACCAATATCCCCTTTCCACCACTTCCCTGGGAAGGCTTAAGCACAAACCCGTCAATTCCCTCCAATATCTCTTTTAAATATCGCAGTTGGGACTGACGTTCAATAGTTTTAATCAACTTCGGTACTGCAATACCGGCACTTTGGGCAATGATCTTGGTTTTCAGTTTATTATCCACAAACGGGTAATATTTACGATCGTTATGTGCTCCAATATAATGTATATTTCGTTTGTTCATCCCCAATATACCCAACTTTTTAAGCTTAAAAGGATTGGCAAACATCTATCACTCCACCATGGATCTAAAACGAATAAGTTCACTCAAACGATATCCACTGTAACGTCCGATCATGATAATCACAGCCAATACGACCAAAAGCAGTTCCGGGAAATTAAAAGCCATATGTGAAACAAAAGGATCGCTCATGACAAAATACGCACAAACCGCGACTATGAGTGAACCTCCCCCTTGAAGGAAGACCTCTTTTGCACCCTCTTCCTCCCATAATATCGACATCCTTTCAATCGTCCATGCCAGGATGATCATAGGGAAGAATGTGACTGTAAGCACTTCTTTGATCCCCAGTTTAAAACTTAAAATACTCATAAAGGACATAATCAGGATCACCACGATCATTACTGCAGAGATCCTTGCGACCAGTAACAGGTTCAGACTGCTTAAATACGAACGAATGATCAAACCCATTCCTACGATCATGATGAACATGACAAGTCCGGCGGAAAGTGTCATCTCCATAAAGGCCAATGCGATCAGCACAGGCATAAAGGTTCCTGATGTCCTCAATCCTACCATGATCCTTAACAATACCACTACCAATGCGCCAAAAGGCACCAACAATATATGCCTATAGGTATTCTGTTCAGATATAGGCAAGGTAAAGAGTGAAAAATCCAATATCGCTGCTTTTTTCACAAGTTCTTTTTTCTCAAGAAGGTTTTGTACGGGTACCTGACGCTCATTGACTGAAAAGCTGATAGTGGATTTTTTCGCACCTGTGACTTCGATCAGTGAACCACTACCTTGCTGCCAAACAAAAAAATTCTTATCCCGAACCACTTTACCTTTTTTCAAATCATAAAGTTGCCAATTTTTTCCATCATAGACATCCAGCATGGGGGTCAATACGATATTACGCCGTTCACTTACCAGATAGAGTCCGTGGATCTTGCGTACCGATATTTTTCTGTATCTTAAAAGACGGTAGAGCAGATCAATTTTGCTTTCTCCTGCCTGTGCAAGCAGTATCTTCACTGCCTGCGAAGGCTCTTTTGCACTAAAATCCTTGATCAATTGTGCCACAAAGGAATGGGTATCTGCAGATCTGGAACGTACATCATGTAAAAGATTTTTTGCAGTATCCTGTAGGATATTTGGAAGATCACTGAGTGTCTCGGTTTCTTTCTCAGAGGGAGTGATCGGCGGTTTAGGCCTATACTCTCCAGGTTCTATCAAGACCTCTAGCGTGTAGTAAAGCTTCTGCGGTCCGACAACGTTACGTCTACTCCATTCGGCCCTTTTCCCCTCTTTTGTTTCCCCCTCAGCATAACCAAAACCGGATGATGCAACATCTTCAGAGAGTATCTGTATCCCCTCTTGAGATTCAGGGAGTGCCATAGAGACCAAGACTGATTTCTTCTGTCCTACAAATGAGATCTCTGCCCCAACCGTATAGACAGAACGCTTTTCATGAGGTAAAAACGGTATGCCAAGTACACCGACCTTATACCAGACTATGAAAAAACCTGTAAATGCCAAAGTCAAAGTGATCAATAGTACTTGAAATCTTCTAGACATGCAATTTCCTTCTTATTTAGGTAAAGACATAGGTTTGAATTGATATTTTTTTGCGACATCAACGATAAAAAAATCGCGTAAGAAGTTTCGCCCTATAAGGACAGGGTATTTATACTCCTCTCTATCGCTCAAGTTCACAGAGATCAGCTGAGATACATTACCGAGTATGATACGCATCTTTACCACATAACGGTCCAGTGACTCTGCTCCATGACGCTTGATCTGCACCGTTCTGACCACTTTTCTCTCGATCGTATGCTCTTTTTTCCCGGACACAAAGTCAAACCGTACCCACTGTTTTCCATCACGTTCAAAAGGAATAATGTTTCTTGCATCGATAGAGGTCGTCTTTGCACCTGTGTCGATACGCGCTTTAAGTACCTCATTGGGTGGTACAAGTCGGACATACTCCAGCGCACCGATAATTTGCTTGGAATCGGGTTTCTCGGTATTCAGATTTGCATAAGTCTTATTTTCTTCTAATGAGGGTGTTGTATCTTCTTTTGCTTCAATAAAAGATACCGTACAAAACAACAATAAAAAGAGTATGCTGTAGTGCCATCTCATGGGTAAACTCATTCTATGCTCCACATATTAAAAATTTATATCATTATACCATAGAAGCAGGGACAGTATACCTCATACAACCGTTTAATTTCAAAGTGAGAACAAAAGCGTATGGTCCACTACTGTTCCATAGTGAGGAAAGTGATTAATAGTCAACCTTCCCCCATCCCAATCCCCTGAAGACTCTCTGCCAGGTATTATCCAGTGCAGCATCTATGACTAATGTTTCTTTAGTTATGGGATGGATAAAAGAGATCCTGTATGCATGCAACAGAAGCCTGTGACATGCATACTTTTCACGGAAGAGTGTATTATGTTCGCCTCTGCCGTGTTTGGTATCTCCTATGATAGGGTGAAAGATATGTTTCATATGGCGTCTGAGCTGGTGTTTTCTTCCCGTTTTGGGGAAAAGTTTTACCAAAGAGTAACGGGCAACAGGGTAACGGCTTACAGCAAAAGGAAGTTCTACTGTAGCCAAACGTTCGTACGCTGTTTGTGCCTCCTGTGTCGCTTTGGTGATCCCCTGTTTCTTCTGTACTTTGGTATCTAACATCTGTTTAAGCGGATAATCTATCAGTGATGCCTCTTCGGTAAAACCGCGTACAACAGCCATGTACTCTTTATGGACCTGGGAGGAGCGGAAAAGATGGGACATCGTCTGGGCTATTTGGGCATCCAGTGCAAAAAGCAATACCCCCGAGGTCGGTTTATCCAAACGGTGGATGGGATGGACATACTGTCCTATCTGGTCACGCACCAGTTGCAGTGCGAACTCTGTTTCATGTTTGTCTATAGGAGACTTGTGCACAAGCAGACCTGATGGTTTATTGATCGCAACAAGGTATGCATCCTGATAAAGAATTTCCAAGGGGTGTATTTCCGTCTTATCCATGGTGAATTATATGATATAATTCTACAAAATATAGATAGAATCCTCTACAATAAAGGACCGATTTGGCTATCAACATCATAGCACAAAACAAAAAAGCCCGTCATGATTATGAGATACTTGAGAAGTTTGAAGCGGGGATTGTACTCTCGGGTGCCGAGGTCAAGGCACTGCGAGCCAAACGTGCGAATCTTGCTGATGCTTTTTGCCGATTCATCCAGGGTGAGCTGCATCTTATGAATGCGCATATCGCCCGCCTTGAAACAGCAAGCAAATATTTTACCCCGGATACACGTGCCCCAAGGAAACTGCTGTTACATAAAAAAGAGTTGGAAAAACTCTATGTCAAAGTACATAAAGACGGCCTGACCATCGTACCGCTTATGATCTATTTCAATGAACGTAACATCGCCAAAGTAAGCATCGCCATAGCCAAAGGTAAGAAACTGCATGATAAACGTGCCGATATGAAAGAAAAAACACTCAAACGTGAAGCCCAGCAGGCGATGAAAAACAGGAGTTACTGATTCCGGTATGAAAACACTGTCAGAACTTTTGGCCGGATATCAGAGTGTGGTTCTGGGAACACTGGGAAGCAATGGCTACCCTTTCTCCTCTTATGCACCTTTTTACTATGATGGAGAACAGGTCTATATCTTCATATCTAACATGGCCACACATGCAAAAAATATACAAACAACACCCCGGGCATCCGCACTCTTTATCGAAGATGAGAACCAGAGTGAAAACATCTTTGCAAGAAAACGTATCTCCCTGCAGTGTGATGTCACATCTCTCTCCAGGGAAGATGAGAGATTTAACCCCGTAATGAAACAGTTTCAGCAGAAGTTTGATGCATCAATGGTCACCATGCTGATGGGGATGAAGGATTTTAACCTCTATGCACTAAAACCCGTTTACGGAGAAGCAACCTTTGGTTTTGGTGAAGCCTATCACATTGGCGGAGAGAAAATGAATACACTTGTAAGAAGAACGGGGAACAGTGGCCACAAATAATTACCTGATTTTCGTCTTTCTTCCTTGCAGGATCACATCACGGGCAGAAAGATAGCGTTTCTCCTTCTTCTTTTGTACTCTTTTTTGACGCTTATCGAAAAGTCGGGTATATCCGTTTGGATGCAGTGCCCTGTTTCGTTTCATCCTTCTCCAGATTGATCGATCTTCAATACCTATAAAACGATCTATAAACGCTTGTATCTTTTTTACCAGCCATCTAGAAAAACGTTTTACAGGGATATGAAATACCTTTTCAATATAATCTTCCAGCCAGCCAAATAAAAATATGAAAAATGTATAGACCTTTCGTAGACCCCTGGCTAAAAACGGTACCTTTTCCATCCAACCGAGCAGCCATGAGAATAGAATGACCTCAACAAGGGGAGCCAGCCAGCTTCCCCATAAATGCTCTGTAAAGAAATAGGCAATGGCTGTACCCACTTTTAAAAATAATGCCAGCAGAAAGCTCCACACTTTGGCTAAAAAAACTTTTACAGCAAGCATACCCCCCATAAATTTGGTTACGAAACCCAAGGATCCGAGAAAAGCAAAAACAGTCATCATTTTTTTCACTAAGGGAAAGTTCTTAAAATTCTTTTTTGCATGTCTGACCAGTCTTTTGATATCACCGGAAATATGATCTAAAAAATGTGTTTTCACATTTCCCATGATTACTTTTTCCACCACATAGCGTTTTCCTAATCCTGTAGCGGAGAGTATAGCCAGCTTTTTGAGAAAAAGTTTCAGAATGAATTTCCCCTTCACAAGAAAAAATGCAGCCAACAACGCAATAAAGTTTTTCTTGACAAACAATACGATCCTCAAAAATAACGCTATGATAAAAGTACGGCTCTCCTCAATACCCAAGAGTACAATGACAGTGACAATTGATAAGGGTACCACCCATAAAAGAAGCCGTTTTTGCATATTTTGTCTATGTTCTCAGCAATACTTTGAGTCTCTTGTAAAGCTGTTTCATTTTCTCCAGAAAAGGACTTTTGCCTGAGAAATATTTTTCTTTTAATGCTTTTATATGCATCTTGACCTGTAGCACATATGCCACAGTTTTCTGATGTATTTCACTGGACTTGATCCACTCGATCGCTTTCATGATCCTCTCATAGACCCATTTGAACCATACAAACTGCATCAGCTTATCTTCCGTGATCCTAAAGAGCCAAAAGGTAAATGCTGCAATGGGTATCTTGGAGATGTACAGCACTAACCCTAAAAGCATCTGTCCGCTTACAAATAACATTCCTGCATAGATACCGAATGCTTCTACTATGGCAAACAAGAGTACAAAAATAACAAGGATCATAGAGGGGTTCAAGTGCTCCAACTTCGCTTCTAGCCGCTGAAGTATTTTAAGCGCATGGATCGCTTCATAGATAGGCTTTGCGATCCCCTCCCAGATCAACTCTTCAAAGAGTATATAAATGGTGACGAGTGAGAACTGGAGAAGTAAAATAAGTTTATGTTTTATTGTCGATAACATAATGAAGGTATCCCTAAAATAAATTTTAAAATATTATAGCGATTAAAAATGATTTTTGTATTGGTATAAGAAAGTTTATGTTTCTTTTTGATTTGCTGTAGTTTTTGTTAAATGGATTTTGTGTAGTGCGGAAGCTTACTGATAGTGAGTGGACCAAACGGAGCAAAGTCCATTTAGCCGAAAATGCTGTGAAGAAGAAAGAAAGAGATTACTTTCTTCTAAGTTCTTTAATTCTTGCTGCTTTACCTTTAAGCTCTCTAAGATAGAACAATTTAGCTCTTCTTACTCTACCTCTTCTAAGTACTTCAATACTCTCGATAGAGTCTGAGTAGATTGGGAAGATTCTCTCAACACCAACAGAGTTGGCACCCATTTTTCTTACGTTAAATGTTCTACCTGTTCCTTGACCTCTGATCGCGATACAAAGACCTTCGTAGTTCTGTACTCTTGTCTTCTCACCCTCTTTAATTCTCACGGCTACTCTTACTGTATCACCCGCTCTGAACTCTGGGATATTCTTGTTTTCAACTTGTGCTTGCTCGAAGCTTTCAATGTATTTATTTCTCATGTGTTATACCTTTTTTGTATAAGTCTGGCCTAAAATACTTTGTTTTACACAAAGCAAGCCCTCTTTTTAAGTCCGTGATTTTACTATGATT
>JBFEWI010000082.1:0-7515 GCA_041546475.1 Sulfurovum sp. | reverse complement strand
TGTCCTGATGGCAGCTGTGACATAAGCCCGAGTGTGACACAATACACCTGCCCCATGCATCCGGAGATCATCAAGGATGGACCAGGAAACTGTCCTATATGCGGTATGTCACTGGAACCTGTGATGGCTGCTGAAGAAGAAGAGAACATCGAACTCAGGTCAATGACACGGCGTTTTTGGTTCTCTGTATTTTTGGCGCTCCCTCTTTTTCTCTTGGCGATGGTAGCAGATATGATGCCTTCAATGTTACCTGAGAACTTATCAACGAAAGCACTGTACTGGATAGAGTTTGCTTTGGCGACTCCTGTAGTGCTTTGGGCAGGATGGCCTTTTTACGTCAGGGCTTGGCACTCAATCAAAAGTTGGAATCCCAATATGTTCACGCTTATTGCGCTCGGTGTTTCGGTGGCATGGACCTACAGTGTAGTGGCCTTGCTTTTCCCCACTATTTTCCCGCCCCAGATGCTAGGGAGTGAGGGTACGGTACATGTTTATTTTGAAGCGGCAGCCGTGATCACTGCCTTGGTACTGATGGGGCAGGTACTGGAGCTTCGGGCACGTTCGAGAACCAATGAAGCCATCAAAATGCTGCTCAGTCTTGCACCCAACACTGCAACGCTGGTTCATCCAGACGGATCTGAAACGACGGTTTCTACTGAGGAGGTCAAAGTTGGTGACAAACTGCGTATCCGTCCCGGAGAAAAGATACCTGTGGATGGTGTTGTAGTGGAGGGAGCGAGCCATGTGGATGAATCTATGGTAACGGGTGAGCCTATCGCTGTCAATAAAACATCAGGCATGAAACTGATCGGTGCCACGATCAATGGCAGCAGTACACTTGTGATGCAGGCAGAAAAAATCGGTGCAGACACCCTGCTCTCACAGATCATCGATATGGTCGCCAAAGCACAACGTTCACGTGCACCTATACAGAAACTTGCAGACCTTGTCTCTTTTTATTTTGTACCGACAGTGGTATTTGTATCTATCCTTACCTTTATCGTATGGTATTTGATAGGACCGGAACCTAGATTGGCCTATGCATTGGTATCGGCTGTGTCCGTACTAATCATAGCCTGCCCTTGTGCTCTGGGTTTGGCAACACCTATCTCCATCATGGTGGGTACAGGAAAAGGTGCAAGTAATGGAGTCCTGATCAAAAATGCCGAAGCGTTAGAAGTCATGGAAAAAGTGGGTACACTAATTGTCGATAAAACAGGTACATTGACAGAAGGTAAGCCTAAACTTGTTGCTCTAGAAACAGTCGGAGAGATAGAAGAAAATGATCTGCTTCAACTGAGTGCTTCTCTTGAACATGCAAGTGAACATCCTATTGCCCTCTCTATCATGGAAGAAGTAGAGAATCAAAAGATACCATTGCTTGAGGTGAAAGAGTTTGACTCCATCACCGGTCAAGGTATCAAGGGGATTATCAATGGACATGATATGGTGATAGGTAACATACATCTCTTTGAATCTTTAAAGATCGATACAAGCAGTCTGAAAGAGAGGGCCGAATCCCTGGGAGGAGACGGTGCTACCGTGGTACTGGTCGCCATAGATGATGAAATTGCCGGTCTCATTGCTGTAGCCGATCCTATCAAAGAGACAACGAAAGATGCCATAGATGCACTGCACAAAGATGGATTGAAAGTGGTGATGATGACAGGAGACAACCTGACCACAGCCAATGCAGTCGCAAGAAAACTAGGTATTGATGAAGTGCATGCGGATGTACTCCCAGAAGACAAAGCCAATATCATCAAAACACTGCAAGACCAGGATGAGATCGTCGCTATGGCAGGAGACGGGATCAATGATGCCCCTGCTCTGGCCCAATCTCATGTTGGTATCGCCATGGGAACAGGTACCGATGTTGCTATGGAGAGTGCCGGTATTACGCTTGTTAAGGGTGATCTAAGAGGTATCGTCAAAGCCGTTCATCTTAGCCGAGCTACCATGAGGAATATCAGACAAAATCTCTTTTTTGCTTTCATCTATAATATTTTAGGTGTGCCTATCGCAGCAGGGGTTCTTTATCCTTTCTTTGGCATTTTACTCTCACCTATGATCGCTGCTACAGCGATGAGTTTCTCATCCGTATCGGTGATCATGAATGCATTGAGATTAAAGAATAAAGAACTCTGAACCATTGATCTTCAAAATAACTACACGCAGACTGCACATACTCTAGACTACTATAAGAGTATAAAAACTACATACTACATGAGTATTACAAAGGATCAAGAATGACACATACATTAATGGACTTACCGTTTGATGAGAATGCACTGGAGCCATATATTTCAAAAGAAACACTTCAATACCATCATGGTAAACATCATGCCGGATATGTGAACAAACTCAATGCATTGATAGAAGGAACTGTATATGCGGACATGGAGCTAGAAGAGATCGTCAAAAAAGCGGATGGCGGTATTTTTAACAATGGTGCACAAGTCTTTAACCATAATTTTTATTTTAATGGGGTAAGTACGACACCAACCTCTCCTTCTAAAGAACTGTTAGCCTTAATTGAACGTGACTTTACCTCTATGGAAGCATTCAAAGAGAAATTTTTAGAAATGGCCGCAGGTCTGTTTGGTTCTGGTTGGGTATGGCTGAGTGTAAAGGATTCAGATAGTTTAGTCATTGAATCATTTTCCAATGCCGGTAATCCCCTTCTTTTAGATCATACTCCACTGCTTACGTGTGATGTTTGGGAACATGCCTACTATATAGACTATAGAAATGCCAGAGCGGATTATCTTGAAAAATGGTGGGAGCTCGTGAACTGGGACTTTGTATCGGAGAATCTGGCAGCATGTACTAAATGATGTGCTATGCAATGGGAGTGTAGAACATCACGAACATTCTAAGACGTAAAGGAGTGATCATGGAAACATCAAGAAGATGCTTTTTTAGATATATGTCAGCACTTGGTCTGGTCAGTTTTTTCACTGTACCGATCAATGCTAAAACAGCTAAAAATATCGTAAAATATCAATCTACACCAAAAGATGGAAATACCTGTAAGACATGTATGCACTTTATCCCTGAGACCAATGAGTGTAAAACAGTGGAAGGAAGTATTGATCCCAATGGCTGGTGTATCATTTACTTTAGAGACCCTAACTATAAAGAAGTAAAAATAGAAGATGGCAATCATACCAATAAGATAGATGGTCCAACTTGATCTTGGTGTTTGATAGTTAGTCATTATTCTTCCTAATCAGGAGCAGATAGTATGACCTTGGAACAATTGAAGCAGTTTAATGGAAAAAACGATCAAAAAGCATATATTGCCTATAGAGGAAATGTATATGATGTCACAGACAGTCCGTTATGGAAAAATGGCTCACACCAGGATATTCATGAAGCGGGTGCTGATCTTACGGATGCACTTGCTACTGCGCCCCATGCTGAAGAGGTCTTCAGCAAATTTGAGATCGTAGATACGCTTGACGGATATATTGAAGATGCTCAAAAAGATGAGCAGAGCACAGATTGGGTGAAATGGTATCGAAAATTCCACCCTCACCCCATGCTGGTTCATTTTCCTATCGCCCTGCACCTCTTCGCCGCCGGACTGGATCTTATTTTTTTGTTTCAACCTAAACCTTCTTTTGCTACAGCAGTGTTTTACACTTTTTTTGTCTCCACTGTGTTAGGCGTATTTACTATGCTTTCGGGAATGTTAAGCTGGTGGATCAACTACCAACTGGCAATGCACCATATTTTGCTCAAGAAACTGCTATTCTCTGTGATCACCCTAATCCTTGGTATTATAGGTATAGTGATCTATCTTAGTGATCCTGATGTGGTCTACTCAACTACTGTAGCAGGTATCATATACCACGGCACTATATTGCTCACAGGGATCACTGTGATCATATTGGGATATTACGGAGGTAAACTCACCTGGCCAGACAGTAAAGAGGATACCAAAGATGATAGTAAAGAAGAGACCAAGGAAAAGACTATAAAACCCACTATGAAAGCGCTGACCATACCGTTTCGATCAACGATCTCCAACCCACCCGTATCTTTACCTAAAAATGAAGAAGTAAACCTGCATGGGCAGAGTCATAGTATCTCCATACTCATCGGAGGTGCAGCAGGAACAGGTATCAAGACACTGGAAAGTATATTATCAGCTGCATTTAAAAGCAGTGGTTATTTTGTCTTCTCCACTAAAGAGTATATGTCAAGGGTACGTGGCGGAAGCAACACCACCCTGCTCCGTATCTCAGACACTCCTGTCACTGCTCCATGTTGGTATGTGGATCTTTTTATAACCCTGGATACCGATGCCCTCTCGCATGTGCAGGAACGGTTAACAAAGGATAGTGTCGTTTTGACAGATGAGAAGGTTGAACATGCACAGATAGATACCACAAGCATACCTATGAGTCGTACAGCCAAGGAACTTGGAAGCAAAAATTATGCGAATTCGTATGCCGCCGGTGTACTCTTTGGCATGTTCAAACTTGAATCTCAACCTTTGTCACAAAGTATCGCCAAGCTTTTTGATGAGAAGGATCAACAAGGAAATAAAAAAGCGATGGAAGAAGGGTTGACATATGGTAGCAAACTGGAGATCCCTCCATCTCTAAAGCTTCCTGAAAAGTTATTTGATGCTGCAGATTCCATGCATCTTATAGATGGTTCGTCCGCATCCGGATTTGGTTTTTTGGCAGGAGGATGCAATATGATCACTGCCTATCCTATGTCCCCCTCTACCGGGGTACTGAACTTTATGGCTTCGATGTCCAACGACTTTACACTCTTGGTTGAACAGAGTGAAGATGAGATCGCATCATTGAATATGGTACTGGGAGGATGGTATGGCGGAGCAAGAGCCATGACCTCCACTTCAGGCGGAGGATTTACACTCATGAGTGAAGCGATCAGTCTTTCAGGAATGAGTGAAACACCCGCCGTGGTCTACCTTGCACAGCGTCCGGGACCGGCCACAGGTTTGCCAACAAGAACAGAACAGGGAGACCTGAACCTGGCCATATACAGTGGGCACGGGTACTTTGGACGTATTGTTTTAGCACCGGGTGACCTTCAGGAATGTATCGACTACGGCTATCTTGCTTTTGAACTTGCAGACCGATATCAGATGCCCGTGATCTATCTGAGTGATCAATACCTTGCGGACACTATTAGTCTCATAAAAAGGATTGATTTTGAAACATATGAACAACGACGCTATATTGACTCGACGGATGCATCGTATGATCGCTACAGACTGAGTGATACAGGTATTTCAGCACGGGGAGTCCCGGGTTTTGGAGATGGTATTATCGTCACTACCAGTGATGAACATGATGAGCGTGGGCAAATCACTGAGAGTTACCAGGTGCGTGAAAAGATGGTAGCAAAGCGGCAAAAAAAGATAGAGTTATGCACTTCCGAAGCACTTGGGCCTAAGGTCTATGGTGAAGGAGATATCGCACTCATAGGCTGGGGATCATCCAAAGGGGCCATTACGGAAGCAGTGAACGCGTTAGACGATCCAAGACTCTTTCATGTACATTTTCCCTGGGTACATCCCCTCAATCCGGAACATCTTGCCTTTCTCAAACAAACTTCACTCAATATAGTGATAGAAAACAATGTCACCGGAGAGTTTGCAGCTATTTTGAAAAGCCATGATATCAAGATCGATCACCGTATTTTACAGTCCAATGGTTTCAGCTTTTTTACCGACCAATTGAAAGAAATATTAGAAAAAATACTAAAGGAGACAAGATGAAACATCCACTCGATAGAAGTGACATAGACAATGCATGGTGCCCCGGATGCGGTAACTTCGGTATATTGAAACTCCTGGAAGAAGTATTGACCGAACTCGAATGTGACCCCAAGCATACAGTCATTGTTTCTGGTATCGGACAAGCTGCCAAAACACCCTATTATATAAACACACATATGTTTTGTGGTCTTCACGGACGTGCACTTCCTGTATCTACAGCACTCAAAGCTTCCAATCCTGCACTCAATGTCATTGCAGAAGGCGGAGATGGAGATATGTATGGTGAAGGGGGAAACCATTTTATACATACTATCAGACGGAACCCTGATATCGTGCATATCGTACACAACAATATGGTCTATGGTCTTACCAAAGGCCAGGCCTCACCGACGAGCCAAAGAGGTTTTAAAAGTCCTGTACAGGTGAAGGGGGTCAGTAATGAACCGTTCAATCCTATCTCTGTTGCACTGGCACTCAAGGCGAGCTTTGTATCACGTGTCAACATAGGAAATCAGGCCCATGCCAAAACAGTACTCAAAGAAGCTTTTTTACACAAAGGGTATGCTTTGGTAGATGTCTTTCAACCTTGTGTGGTCTTTAACAAGATCAACACCTACAAATGGTTCAATGAAAACACCTATGAACTTGATAGCAGTTATGAGAAGAACGATCTCTCCTCAGCCATGCAAATAGCACTTGAAAACGACCCTATACCTATAGGTATTTTTTACCAGGATGAGAAACCAACATTTGAAGAACATACTAGGGGAGAGGAACAAAACCCCCTTGTAACTCTTACACATGATATTATAAAATTACAGGAATTATTCGATTCCTATTGAAATATAAGCTAAATAGGATAAAATTACTCCTATATTATAAAAATACTTGACCGCACGCTATAATTGTGCTATAACTTGTAAAAGAATAATGATCTATATAAGGATTTTAAATGGCAAACGAAGGATTAGATAAAGCTGTCTCAGGTGAGTATGCACTCGGCTTTGAGATAGATATCGAAACCGAAACCGCACCACCGGGACTTTCAGAAGAGACAATTGCGTTTATCTCAAAGAAAAAAGGTGAACCCGACTGGATGTTAGAACTGCGCATCAAAGCATATAGAAAATGGGAAACCATGACTGAACCTCACTGGGCTAAACTGGACTACGATCCTATAGACTACCAGGCGATCTCATACTATGCAGCACCTAAAGAAGGGATTGACAGTTTAGATGAAGTGGATCCGAAAATTTTGGAAGCCTATGAGAAGTTGGGTATCTCTTTAGAAGAGCAAAAACAACTTGCAGGTGTCAAAGTGGCTGTAGATGCTGTCGTTGACTCCGTATCGGTCAAAACAACCTATGCAGAAGAGCTTGCTGAACATGGTGTCATCTTCTGCTCGATCTCAGAAGCGATAGAACGTCACCCTGAACTGATTAAAAAATATATGTTCTCTGTCGTACCCATGGCAGATAACTACTTTGCCGCACTGAACTCTGCTGTATTTACAGATGGAACCTTTGTCTACATTCCTAAAGGAGTACGTTGTCCTATGGAACTCAGTACTTACTTTAGGATCAATGCTATGAATACAGGACAATTTGAACGTACACTGATCGTAGCAGATGAAGGATCATACGTAAGTTATAATGAAGGGTGTTCTGCTCCAACACGTGATGAGCACCAACTTCATGCCGCTGTTGTTGAACTCGTTGCAATGAAAGATGCAGAGATCAAGTACTCTACGA
>JBFEWI010000081.1:0-7618 GCA_041546475.1 Sulfurovum sp. | reverse complement strand
GTCTCTTTACTCTCATATCTTAATCTCAAATCACCCTTAAAGTGAACTCTATCCATAAAGTTTTTTTCAGCTACTTGAGTTGCGTCTTTCACTTCTTCTATTCGTTCAATTGGGTGGGTAATGTCCGATTCAGCCATTGCTGCTGTCGCTAGTACGGCCATTGATAGTACAATTTTTTTCATTTGTATTATTCCTTGTTATTTTTGATGCGGAAGTATAAAACAAATTGGTTACAAATTGATTACTGTATGGTTACAAACATCAGATCCTTTAGAATTTAGCAGATACTTTCAGATCTAGTGTCGGTCCTGTTTTGTAATATCGAGTAATACCATCACCCTCTTTCCATATGGTTTCATCATCCAGTAAGTTCCCTGCTTTCACCTTCAATTCTAGAGGATATCCATAATCAAACTTCTCGATCCATACAAGATCTAAAAGGGTTGGCGGTGTTTCATACTGATCTTCTAGTCCCAATCCAAATGCAATAATACCTACTTTTCGAATACGCTCTGACATGTAGTTTACATTAAGAGATACTGAGCGGTCATCATTCTCATATCCCGCTGTTAAGTTAGCGACATAAGGTGAAAGCCCCTGCAGTGTTCTATGGTTGGTTGTAAACTGTGTTTGCTGTTCTTCACTCAAAGAAACATCTGATGCATTGTAAGAAAAGTTCCCCGATACATAATAGTTTTGCCAAATTTGTCCAAGGAAGTCCAAGTTCTTTCTGCCGTCTACCTCTATCCCGTAAAGCGTTGCAGTGTCAGTATTTTCAAACGAATAGATAGGTAATGATGTCGAATACTGTAGTACATCTTCAATTGGTTTATCCATATATTTGTAAAACAATCCCAACTTAACAAACTCATCCTCAGAGAAGAAGTAACTATATTTGAGATCAAGATTATACATAATGGTATTGACCAAATCAGGGTTACCAATAATCGTTGCTGGTTCAAAAGGGTGATTATACACACCACTAAGCTCTCTTAGATCAGGCATAATATACGTTTTTGATGCCGCTATATCAAAGATATTTTTGTCGTCATATTTATATTTCACACTAAATGAGGGAAAGAACTCTTTAACTTCCGTGCTGCTCGATGTAGTTGTGATAGTGTTTCGTAATGACATATCTGGGTTGGTCACATCTTTCACATATTCATCTATTGTTTGGGTTAGATTTACATATCGAAGACCGAAAACTGCTTCAATTTTCTCCGTAGGACGCAACATAAAAGAAACATATGGACTCTTTTCGTCGACATACCCATCAAATGCATCTGCAGGCTTGTTAAATGAAGTCAAAAGAAATGGACGGTAATCGTATGGATAGTCAGGTATGACATACAACCCATAAATCGTGTCAATGCCTTGTGTCATCATTTGATCCTCTATCAATGAAGTAGGGCTTGTTGTCAATTTAAATCTTCTTTGTCGTGAAACCCTCTCTTTTGAAGAGAGAGTAATCCCGTATTCAATAGATTCATCGGGATTAAATATTTCAATTTCATGTTTATTTTTTACATATAAAGACTTAAGTACATCATCTGACTCCACTCTGGTAGCAGCATTGTTCGCTGAATTTTTATTGTAAAGATATGCGAAATCAGCCGTGTTATAGTAGATATATTCGTAATTGTTAGGCTGATAATAATTAGCCGTACTGTGCTGTAAACCAAAACTAAATTTGGAATCAGAATTCAATACTCTATAATCAATCTCTCCACTTAGCTGATCCGCATTCAATTCTCTCTCTTCCCAGTCAAGGTTATAGATTGTCAAATGCTCATCATTTGAACCTAAAATACCATCAGTAATCCTCGTTTTCTTACTTGAATCTTTTGTATAGAGCTTAGTATATTTGAGTTTTAATACATTCAAAAAATTATAGCCAATATTTAACATTCCTCCATGAGATATCACCATTTCTCTTTGATCAATCGTACCTGACTGCGTAGGGGTATCATACTGATTTCCATACATATCGTAGTCGTAATTGAAATATTGTTCCTGCCTAAATGTATTATCTTGTGAATATCCATACGTCGCAAAGACAGATAATTCATGATCATCATTCATCGTAAAAGTTTTACCAGCCTCAACAGACCCGCTTACCCCTGGTAACAAAGTGGTCTTGTTGACGGCATATAGACGGTTGATAAACATTCTTGTATAGTCAGAAAGTTGTTCCTTTGTAAAATAATCTGTTGTCAACAGTGGTGTTGTTTCACCTATGTGCATCTCAGTCGCATCAAGAATAGGCTGTGGGATATCACGGTACGAAAAGTCATACCCTGTCCAGTCTGTTGCAGAACCGACATAATCTATCTGTGCCGTCCCCGTATCCCTGTTAAACTTTGCTCCTAAAGAGATCTTGATGAAATCTTCATCAACACTTTCTCTCGTTCTTATATCGATATATCCACCACCAAAATTGCTTGGGATGTCAGCGGATGCACTTTTTTGTACTTTCATAGAACCGATGACCGAAGTAGGAAAGATGTCAAGAGGTACAGAACGCTTCATAGGATCTGGAGAAGGCAATGGCATGGAGTTCATCTCTACATTAGAATATCTCTCCCCAAGTCCACGAACGTAGATGTTTTTTCCATCAACTAATGTAACACCTGTCACCCTTTTGAGAGCAGCCGCTGCATCTGAGTCCCCTTTTTTTGATATCTCTTGAGATCCCAAAATATTTGCAACTGCATTAATCTTTTTTTCCTCTGCTATAACATTGGCTATACTACCTTCGATCTTAGGAGCAAGCACGACAAACTCTTCTAGTTCCATACTTGCCGGAGTGAGCTTCACACTTCTTGAAGTGGTACTGTCTTTTTTGACCACAATACCTCCGATCGTTTGTGCACTGTAGGCCGAGTGTACGACAGAGATACTTAATGTTTTTCCTGACGGTACCTTAGCAGAAAAACGGCCGTTTTCATCCGTTCTTACATCGACCGCTGTACCTCTTACGAAGACTCTGGCACCTGCGATCGGAGTATTGCCTTCTGAAGAGAGTACCTGACCTGCAAGTATTCCTTCTCCTGTCACTTTCTCTTCTTTTCTTTCCATAGATTTGGCAACAGCCACAGGTGTATCGATATCGATACTGTCTGCCCCGTTTTTAGAGAGTGTAGCTATGATCTCTGTGTCTCGTCCCTCTTTGATAGTAACAGGTTTTTTAAAGTAACCCAGGTTTATACCTGCAATATTTTTGCCAAAGATTTCTATCTGGTGTCTTCCCTCAATTAATGGTATCTTTACAGTACCATCCTCATCTGTTTTGAAAACCTTTTTACCATCGATCTTCACTTCATTTGCAGCAAGAGGTTTTCCTTCACTAAAAAGAAGCACTGAAAGCGTACCTTCTTTTGATTCACTGGCCATGACTACCAGTGGCAGTGTTATTAAAAGCAATAACTGCACTAACTTCTTCATTTATATACACTCCAGACTGTTACTTCTACATTTTTCAATATTTTTACGGATCACCGTTGCTTTAGAGAAGAGTTCATCATCTTCAATCTTTTTAAGATGCTCTTCTGCACTGTCATAATCTTTGGCCATATAGTATGCATACGCCAATGCATAACGCATATTGTCATTTTTCAAAAGACCATATCTATCCAGCGCATCTTTGAGTCCGATGATCTTTTCAAATTCACTCTTCCCGATATAGATCGCTACTTTTTGTTTGGTCTTCTCTTCTTTATCTGTCATCATTGAATTAAGATACAATGCATGTGCAAGTTCACCATTTCTTCTGTACATCTCTGCTGCTTCTTTAAGATAGTTCGCGTCATAGAACGAACCCTTTTCAAAAAGATCAGCAGTCACATGAGGCATATTTTTTTGGTTATAGTAATGCCCAAGAAGGATATGTACTTTTGCCGAGGATGGGAACTTCAGTTTTGCCTCTTCAAGTACTTTGATCGCCTCTTCAGACTCGCCACCGCTTTGCAGCATCTGAGCTAAAGAGATATACTCCTGTGCATTTGCAGGTATCTTCTGCATATAGGCTTTTGCTGCAGTGATCGACGCTTGATAGAGCTTTAACTCTGCAAAGTAATAAAACTTCTGTTTCAAGAGCGTTGCATCTTTGGGGAAAAGCTTTGCTCCTCTGCTCAATGCATTGATCGCAGCACCTTTTTGTTCTGCCTTCCAGTAACACTCTGCTCTGAGTGTAAACAAAGACGCATTGGCACGTCCTTTTTCACCTGCTGCATCTAGTGCATGTACCGCATTGATGTACTGCTCTGCTTTATAGTATGCCTGGGAAAGATAGATGTGGATCTCTTCGATCTGATCTTTTCTTAGTTTTTCCGGGTTAAAAACAGGTTTTTTAGCTACAGGCTCTTCTACTTTATTCTTCGTAGAGAATACAGTAAAGAGATACTCTCTTTTAGACTTCTCTGCTACAGGTGGTTCATACACCTTTTGTTTCGTTGCAATGATCGCTTTTTTAAATGCTTTGATAGAGGAGTGGTAGTTCTCATTTTTCAGAAAGATCAACCCTCTCATATTATGATACTTATCCCACTCGATCTTCGTATGAGAATCTTTTGCCATCTGAAGTTCTTCAAGGGCTTTATCGTATTTCCCATCATAGTACATAATGGTAGCGATCTCCATGTGATTGATCATTTGTTCTTTTGTCTCTTTTGCCTGCAGTGAATATGTCAAGAAAAGGACAACTGAGATTGTAATTATTTTTTTCAACATGATTTCACCTTAATTAAAATCGAAGCGTACTTTTTGCTTCGCCCATACTTTGACCGGGTTACCTTTGTATTTTGCCGGAGCAAAACGCCAACTTCTTACACCTCTTAATGCCGCCTTGTCAAATACCCCTGCCGGACTTGAAGCGATCACTTTTGCCAACTCTACACTTCCATCTTTACCGATGAGCAAGTTCACAACCACATACCCTTTGATACGTTTTTTTGCTGCAGCAGCAGGGTACTCCAAAGGAGCACGTGAAATCACTCTTGGTTTACTGTCAACCGTTCCTTCACTCATTGCAGCATCTGCTGCCATATCACCCAAAAGACTTTTACCGTCTCCGACGAAATCCCCTGTGGAAA
Organism: Sulfurovum sp.; assembly: GCA_041546475.1. Classification (GTDB taxonomy): domain Bacteria; phylum Campylobacterota; class Campylobacteria; order Campylobacterales; family Sulfurovaceae; genus Sulfurovum. Next base: position 2,525 of record JBFEWI010000081.1, on the reverse strand, counting down.
ACTCAGGGATATTCATCGCGATCCCGCCAAGCATTGCCCCAAGATCAGGCATAGGTGCTTTTGGCTGCGCTTTAGGTTTCGGTTTCGGTTTTGGCTTCGGCTTCTCCACTTTTGGCGGCTGTTTTGTCATCTTCATATAACGCATAGGATCTTTGACTTTTTTCTCTTTTTTCTCGACCTTTGCATTAAATGAAACAACAAGCACCATCATCAAAAAAGCACCCATACCCATTGCCCATAAGGCAGAGGTTTTGGCACGATCTCTATTAAACTTTGTAGTCGCCATAATAGATTATCCCATCTCTTTTGATGTGGATACAGCTACATCCTTTGCCCCTGACATACGACATTCATCCACTACATCGATCAGTGTTTCTACAGGGATCGTATCATCGGAAATGACCAAAACAGATTTATCTGTAGAAGTACGCAACAGATCTCTTAATTTACTCTGGATCGCCCATAGCTGGACCGGCTGGTTGTCAATATACACCTGAGAAGTGTTGTCAATATAGACACGTACCACTTTCGCATCTGATTTGCTCGCACTCGCTGCAGATGGACGCTCAAGGTCCAATTTCATATCTTTAACAAAGGTAGTCGTTACCATAAAAAAGATCAATAGGATAAAAACCATATCGATCAATGGAGATACATCTACATTGTCTACTTCTTGTTTCTTTGGTCTAATTCTCATTCCCCATCCTTCGTGGATATAATATCTGTGATCTGTTCAAATTCAAGCTCATAGCGTTCTGCCTTTCTGTCAAGCACACGTCCAACGATCAATCCTGGAACGGCAACTACCAATCCAAGTTCAGTGGTAAAGAGCGCTTTAGAAATACCGCCTGAAATACTGGCTCCCTGGGCAAACATGGAACTGCTTTGCAGTGCATCAAATGTCTCGATCATTCCCATAACTGTTCCAAGCAAACCTACCAGTGGTGCAAGCACAACAATCGTCTTGATCATAATCCTGTAACTGTTTACATCACTATAGTACGGAAGCAAAACACCGTTGATATGTTTTCTCACATTTGCCCCGATCGCTTTTGCCTCTTGGGCTGCTTGTAATGCATCTGCAACAGCATAGTCAAGCATGCCTCTCATTGCCTGATCTTCACCTCTTTTTTCGTGCTTATTGATCAATCGGCGGACATTTCCTTTGGTTCCCCTCTTGAGGATAAAATAGCGATATCCCAGACCATACCAGAGAAAGAAGTTGAGTACAAAAAGTACCCACATGACCACTCCTCCGGCATTCATAAGCTCGACAAATCTGCCGATTAAGTCAAATGGCGAAAGCATCTTAGCCTCTATACTTCTCGTAAAGGTTTACGATATGTAGTGCATTTTGCTCCATAGAGTCTTTGATACTCTGTGCCCAGCCAGAAAGCAGGTTTCCGATCAAAAGAAGTGGGATCGCTACGATAAGACCTTGCATCGTTGTAACAAGTGCTGCAGAGATACCGCCTGAAAGTAGTTTCGGGTCACCTGTACCAAACTCTGTGATTACTTCAAATGTCTCGATCATTCCTGTTACCGTACCCAAAAGTCCCATCAATGGTGCAACTGCTGCGATGACGAGTACAAAACTACCAAACTTGTCGATCTGTGTACTTTCATTGAGGATATTTTCCATAATGACATCTTCGACATGCTCTCTATTTTTATCAATATTTCTAAGAGCAGACTTGATGACTCTTGCTGTAGATCCTTCATATCCTTTGACCGCATCCAGTGCTTCATGCTTTTTACCACTTTCAACTTTCTCTACAACAATCTGAGTAATCTCTTGAACATTCGTACTTGCTTTCATCAAGTTGATCACTCTCAATCCTAAAAGAACCAGGCCAAAGAGACCAAGTGCAAAGATGATATATCCGATCACACCGCCATCTTCCATCGTATCTACAAATGTTTTCTCCGTTACATAATCCACTTCTTTATCAAGGTTTTCATAGGCAAAGATATCGATCGTATCACTCTTCTCTTTGGCGAACATTGCCTTGGCATCATCTGATGAACCAACCGCATTCCAAAGTTTATAAGCACCATTTCCTGCCGGAGCAAGTGCTCCGGCTGCTTCTTTAGAGATACCATATGCAGCAATGTTCCCTACTTTTACGATGTCACCTTCAACTTTTTTTCCATCCGGAAGATAGAACTCACCTTTTTCATTTCTCAAAGAAGAGAGTTCGCTATAGAGTTTCATAGAACTGTCAAATGCCTGCTTGATTTTCTCCACATCAGTGGTTTTATTGTCATCTGAAACTTTCACACCGTAGGGTTCAAGCGCCAAGCGTGCCTGGTTGACCACGTTACCTGTCAGCCCTCCGGTATCCTCTTTTTCTGCCAACATCTTAGAGAGTTTTTCCAGTTTTTCACTGCTTGCTTTTGCCTTTTCAGATACTTCAAGGAGTTTTGCCTGAAGTGCCTCTACCTTCTCTTTGGATGCATTAATTTCATTGGCCTGTTGGACTTTATCTGTTTCAAGTCTCTTTTCAAGTTCTGCTTTTTGTGCC
>JBFEWI010000243.1:0-2068 GCA_041546475.1 Sulfurovum sp. | reverse complement strand
TTGGTCATGAGTTTACTTTCACCGCTTTTAGTAGCAAAAATAAAAAGAGTATTGTGAAGTAAAAGGAAGAGTAGTAAATGTAGAATTTGGGTATGATAGTGTTAAGTTTCAACAAAAGGAGCCTACAATGCAATTACATAATTTTCCTATAAAACTACTCATTTTTATCCCTCTACTTCTTATGTAAATAAAAAATAAGTCGATAAACAATGAAAAAAGAACTTATTTTAAAATCTGAAATCAGATGTCCAAAATGTGGTCACAAAAAAATGGAAACCATGCCAACAGATGCGTGTCAATGGTTTTATGAGTGTGAGAATTGCGGTGCAATTCTTAAGCCTAAAAAGGGTGATTGCTGTGTCTTTTGTTCATACGGTACAGTTCCCTGTCCTCCCCTGCAGCAAGATTCAGATTCTTGTTGTCAATCATAGATAGATAGAAGGTAAACAGCATCTTGGAGAAAAATAAAAATGGTAAATTGTGGATCTGAAATTGAAATCAACAATCATTTAGAAGGTAGAGTATTAAAAATCCTCTTGAGTATCAATTCCTTTATGTTTATGTTTGAAATTATACTTGGCATCTTGAGTGAGTCAACGGCTCTCATAGCAGACTCTCTTGATATGTTGGCTGATGCAACAGTATATGGGATAGGATTGTATGCAGTTGGAAAATCTCCGCTTGTAAAAATAAAAGCCGCACATTTAAGTGGTATTTTTCAAGTAGTGTTGGGGGTATTGGTCTTTGCTGATGTTATACGTCGCTTAATTTATGGAAGTGAACCAGAGTCACTCCTCATGATTTTTGTTGGGATGGCAGCTCTTGTGGCGAACGTTATTTGTTTGATACTTATTTCAAAATACAAAAGGGGTGAGGTTCATATGCGTGCCAGTTGGATATTTTCAAAAAACGATGTGATCGCTAATGTGGGTATTATGATTAGCGGTGGATTTGTATATCTTTTAGAGACAAGATTCCCAGATCTTATTGTTGGTATGATCATCTCGATCATAGTCATTCGTGGTGGTATAGATATTATCAAGGATGCATATCATGAAAAGCGTATACATTCAGAGGATGACAGTTAATCATCTGAACATTTTGATGACGAAAAGAGTATGAATAGCTTGTATATATATGGAGCTATAGAAGTTAATATATCAACGGTACAAACACAAATCCGTAAAACTCCTCTTTATCCACCTGCGTTTCTGAGACCTTTGTAAATTTAAAGATCGACTCTCCTATAGGTATCACCAAGATACCCCCTATTTTCAATTGTACAAAAAGTGTTTCAGGAATTTCATCAGCGGATGCAGAGACAAGTATCCTGTCAAACTGTTTCCCTGGCAGGCCAAGCTCCTCTCCTGCCCTTTCTATGTGACAATGACTGTTAAAACGAAACTTGGAAAGGTTCTCTCTTCCCTGCTCCACCAACGAGCTGATCCTTTCAAGCCCGATCACACTGCCTTTATCCCCCACCATATAACAAAGCAATGCTGTCGTCCATCCAGATCCCGAACCGATATCCAGCACGGTATTCCCGTCCTGGGGAGCAAGTCGTTCCAACATAAAGGCTACTGTCGAAGGTTGGGATATGGTTTGGTAATCTCCTATGGGCAGAGGCATATCTGCATAGGCTTCATCTTCATATTCTTCGGGTACAAAGTATTTTCTGTCGATCGTTCTAAAGGCATCAATGATCAGTGGACTTTGCAGCATACCGGATGAGATCATATCATCCACAAGTCTATCCATATTTTTCATCTACTGCTCCACGAATGCTGCACTCATATACCCTACAACCTGTGATTCATCTCCACTGGCATCCGCACTCGTACGATAATCCAACACTACTGATCTCAAACCATTCTTTTTTGCTGCAAGCAGCATCGCCTCCACACCGATCTTACCGCACGCTTCACATCCCTGATGCAATTCAGCCGTGCTCAGTCTCTTGACCGCATCCAAACAGATGCTATCAAGCGCATTGGCCTTTTTGATATCATAATAGTGGCTCAAGTCCGTACTGATCACCACAGCTGTCTCAGGATCATCCAAAAGATAT
>JBFEWI010000136.1:0-5020 GCA_041546475.1 Sulfurovum sp. | reverse complement strand
TTGTCGGTTTATTAAAAGAATATTTTTTACAGTAGAGTAAGTAGAGAAATAACTGCTGAAGTAAGAATTGCTTCAGTGTTTACTCCTCCTCTTTCATCTCACATTTTCTGATAATCGTTTTATAAAAATACGCTAAACCCACGAACATAGAAGTGGTTCCGATCAAAAGAAAAAATGCCGCATGCATATTTTTATAATCATCCAAAGCAATTTTAAAGACCACCATCAAGGTCTCGATCAACAATGCAATAATAATGGAAACTAAGAACTTACCTAATATTTTATATTCTCTAGCTTCATCGTGCGTAAAGGTATGAAAAATTACCTCATGCTCTATGATCTGTTTAGCCAGGTCAAAGATCGCTATCCCCAACGTTGCAGCAATGATCGCTTTAAAAATATCATGTAAAAAGTTTGTATAATCACCAAAGAAAATCATTACAAATTTATATCCTCCATAGAGAAGGAGTGCAAGCGATATAGCAACCAAAAGTCCTGATCCAAAGACATACACTGCCTGCTTGAACTTATGGTGTGCACTATTGAACTGAATGAGTCGCAGTTCTTCAAGCACGGTGATAAGATCACAGTCAAAAACATAATACGTTCCCTCTATTTTCCTTACAACTGTGATACTTGCTCTTCCTGTACGGTAATGAATATAGGGATTGGAGATATAAAAACCATCTTCATCAAGTTCCAGTTTCGTAAAATAGTGACTTTTATCACTGCCTACATTAAAATCCTCTCTTTGTTTACGACAGATTGCAGGACTGATCTGTCGGTACTCCTCATCCACACTGTAGAGTAGCTGAAAAAATGTATATTTTTTAAGTATCTCATCAGCATGCTCGATATAATCCTTAGGTGCATTCTTGATGGCTGTAGTAATATAATTATCTACAGTTTTCATATGTCTCTTATAAAGATTAATGACTACTTTCATTCGCTTAGTCTCACTTTCTTAAAATGATAAACATCATCAAATAAAATTTGGATTTATGTTTATGTATTATATATTAATATATCACTTTAGGCTTAAAGCCATCTACGTGTCATCTTCTTGTAATTTACATACTCCTGCATAAAAGTACTGTTCAGAATTCTTTCTTCAGCTGGGACAATGACACTGTCAAGAAGACCCCATAAAAGTACACCAGTAAAAAGAATCCATACGCTATCAAACACAAAAGCCAGACCACACTTAGAAAGCACTAATGCGAAATAGACAGGATTTCTGCTCACAGAAAAGACCCCCTTTTGTATAAGTACTTTTGGTTTCATAAATGGCTCATATGGTGTGAGTGATTTTTTAAATTCCCTATAGGCGAGAATATTGAGTAAGAAGCTTATAGAAAGAAAGACCAGACCTAAAATTCGAACCACTGTATAATCAAAATATTGAGTCATATTCCAAGGTAATAGATAGGTAAGAACCATACCTATAGTTAAAGTCAGCAGAAATAAAACTGTAGGAGTAAACCTAATCTCTTTCATAGTAACCTCTCATCATCCAGAATGCAAATATTTTGATCATTACCGGCACGCCTCCGTAAAGCAATGAGAGTGTAGTGAGCGCCAAAGATGTTGGATCCTTTGGATCAAACCCTACCAAACCTAAAATAACAAACCCAATTCCCACAGCCAGTGCAAGTGCAAGCTTTGTCAACATTGCCCAAAAACCAAAAAGTATCCCCGCATAAGATGCTTTTTGACTCTGAACTTTTTGTACGATATCTGCCTGTATGGATGATGGTAATGCCATATCAGCCCCCAAAGAGAGACCCGATATAAAACTGATTACTCCAAAAGCTAAAACATCACCCGGTCCTAAAAATAACACGAAAATAAATGCTGCAGAGGCCAATACCATTGAGACCTGCCATGCTTTACGTTTACCGATTTTTTTAGAGAGCATTGTCCAAAACGGCAGTCCGATGATGCCTGAAGTAAAATAGAGTAATAAAAGAGCTCCGGTCATACCTTCCTCTTGAATCACCAGTTGAACAAAAAACAAAAAGAGTGTCGCAGGAAGTGCATTCGCAAGTGAATTGAACAAAAAAGCGATCTGTAATCTTCGAAGCTGAGGTATACTCTTCCATAATAGTTTTATCTCTTTGAAGCCAATAAAGTTTCCTGGACTCGAAGCTCTATCTTTCGTACCAAAAAGTGTAAAGGGAAGCATCACAAATAATGCCATAACGAATGCGATATATAAAATCCCTATGCTCTCACCGGCATTTTCAGAGACTCCATAGAGATAAGGTATCAGTAGTGCGCCGAGTGCTCCTAAGATAGTAAAAAGCTCTCTTGCAGCACTTAGTCGTGTCTTTTCATAGTAGGCTGATGTGATCTCAGCGCTCCAGGCGAGATAAGGTATAGATATGATGCTCCATCCCAAATAGACCAACATGGAAAAGGACAACAGCCAAAATGCCTGGTACTCCTGCGGTGGATGGATGAGTGCGTAAAAACTTATAACCAGTACTATCGATCCGAAAAATATAAAAGGTTTTCTTTTACCATACCTACTCACAAAATGGTCACTGTAATGCCCTACCAAAGGATCAGTGATCACATCAGTTAATCTGGATAAAAATAGTATGGATCCTACCATTGTCACACTCAATCCCACAGATTGTGCATAAAAAGTTGGCAGGTAGATGTAAAGTGGTAAACCAAGCATAGCCAAAGGCAGTGCGATTGAACCATAAGAAAATAGTGTAAAGATCCTTAGTGAATCTTCCTCTCTAGCTCTTCTCATTTGATTCCCTTTTTGCATTTAGAGACCCATGTAAAATGTTTTTGAAGCCTCTCATCAGAAGTCAGTTTTTCCAATGTATTGAAAATTTTAGCAAGCGTACGTTCATCATAAAAATCATGTATGCCATCATGACAGGTACGACATACATAAATCACTTCATCCAGTGCTGGTCCGCTCGGACTATGCTTGGTTTTTTTATGTCTCTTCTTGGGAATGAGATGGTGTTTTGTCAATGCAGTGCGACGATGACATGTGGCACATACACCAAAAGTTTTTGAATTTTGCATAAGATCAGCTCCTCGCTATCCTACGTTTCACAAAACGAAGCACTGATCCGAGTATAGGTAATTTTTCATAGATATGTTCTGCAGCATCCCAAAAATCGATGTGTGAGACAATTTTACCTTCTGCATTCATCTCTAATCGGCTCACTCCTGTAAATCTATGTTCAGTAGTATCATTTTTGAAATTAAATGTAAAGTCCCATTTGACATACACTATATCTTGATTCTCTACGTATTCACTAATCATAAATCTAGGATCATCAAGGCTCTGATACATCTCTTGAAATATCCTATAGACAGCGCTGATACCTTCCACTTCATTGAAAGGATCTTTGAAAAGCACAGCATCATCATAGATCATACTGAATGCCTCAAGGGAGACTTCTTTATGTAGCGTTTCATAAAAACTGATGAGTGTCTCTTTATTCATAGCATTATCCTTATCAACGCTCTTTTGGCAACATCTTTTTGGTCACGGCCAGAGATATTTTGTAGGGAAGCAAACGTAATATCTGCAAAAATGTGGAGAGTTTAAAAGGAAAATGTATCTCAAAGCGATTAGAATTGTTTATCCCTTGAATGATATGCTCCGCTGCTGCTTCAGGCGTCATAAGTTCCGGCATCTCAAAACTGTTTTTCTCTGTCAGCCTTGTTTTGACAAAACCATGATTGATGACCTGCAGTTGGATGCCTTTTTCACGCAGTTCTGGCTGCAGGGATTCAGCGAGATTAAGCAGTGCCGCTTTGGGTGCGCTGTATCCACCTCCAAGTGGAAGGCCAAAATAACTTGAGAGACTGGCATTCCATATCCATCGCCCTTCTCGCTCTTTTTCAAAATAAGGTAAGAGTTCTTTCATTACACGCACAGCTCCCAGATAGTTTATCTGCATCATTGACTCAAAATGATCTACATTCCATTCTTTTGTGGACATCACTTCATAGACAGCAGCATTGTAGAACCATACATCAATACCTCCAAAACGTTTCCATGCTTGAGGTACAGCTTTTTTAACAGACTCCATAGAGGTCACATCCATATCTATGATCTGAATGTGTTTTTCATAAATTTGTTTGAGGGCTAAAAGTTCTTTTGTACTGCTCGCCTTTCTGGCACTGGTAATAACATACATACCCTCTTGTAACCACTTTTTTACAAGTTCCAGTCCAATCCCACTGCTTCCACCGACAATCCATATGCGCTTTTTCATTTGTGGTTCCTTTCATGAGATTTTATTTTCATCTTTGTGTAAGTTTATGATTTTTATACCTATCTTTGTAGTCATTTATTGTCGATTGAAAAATAATGAATTGACAAAAAGGTTATACAAAAGATTTATATCCCATGCCATAATGCAAATATGAAACATACACTAATATTTGAAACGCCAATACCATGCAGTGTTAAAACTCTTTTTGATTTTCATGCAAACACAAAGAATCTTCCTCTTATTACACCCAAAGATACCAGTGTTGAGATACTCAAACTTGATACACCTTTGAAAGAGGGAAATGAAGCAATGTTACGGATCAAAAAAGGTTTACTTTCTTTTGTCTGGAAACTGACATTTGAAAAAGTAGAATATCCGTATCTTATCATTGATACAGCAACACAGTCACCTTTTAAAAGCTTCAGGCATGAACATCACTTTATACAAGTGGATGATTCACACAGTGTACTAAGGGATGAAGTCACTTTTTCCCTGCCTTTTGAGCCACTGACCACACCTATTGCATGGCTGATCAAACGAGATATGAAAAAAATGTTTGCCTACAGACATCAAAAGACTCAAGAGCTTATAACTTCAAAATCTCCATAGCCTGTATCATATCTTTATCACCTCTGCCTGAAAGACTGATGATAATCGTTTTACCTTTGATCTTCTCTTTAGGCATTTTTTTAAGATAGGCGATCGCATGGGCACTTTCAAATGCCGGAACGATCCCTTCACTTCGGCTAAGCCAGACAAAGGCA
>JBFEWI010000230.1:0-2367 GCA_041546475.1 Sulfurovum sp. | reverse complement strand
CCTACCGTTATCAATGCCATATATGCCCATCACGGATATGAGGAACCTGACTCTGTAGAGAGTGCTGCGGTATGTGCTGCAGATAAACTCTCCGCAGCAAGACCCGGAGCAAGAAGAGAGGTGCTTGAAAGCTTCACAAAGCGTGTGAAAGAGGTCGAAGATATTGCTTTGAGCAAAGAGTATGTCACGCAAGCCTATGCGATTAATGCAGGTAGGGAGATACGTGTTTTTGTCAATGCGCAAAAGATGAATGACAATGAAACCGTACTCTTAAGTAAAGAGATTGCTAAAGAGATAGAGGAAAAAGTACAGTACCCCGGTGAGATAAAAGTGAATGTGATCCGCGAAACCCGTGCTGTGAATTATGCAAAGTAAAACTTTAAAATGGTTATAATTTTGAGAATTTAGTTAAAGGATAGAGAGATGAAGAAAATTTTAGTGGCAATACTATTGATGGGTTTGGCTCTTCAAGCCTATGCAAAAGATACGATCGTGGTACTTGAAACCAATGTCGGGAAAATAGAATTAAAAATGTATCCTGAAGTGGCACCGCTTGCAGTTGAGAATTTTACTACGCATGTCAAGAACGGTTACTACAATGGACTTATCTTTCATAGGATCATTAAAGGTTTCATGATCCAAGGCGGTGACCCTACAGGTACAGGAAGAGGCGGTGAGTCTATCTGGAAAAAAGATTTTAAAGATGAGTTCGCACCTAATGTTGTATTTGACAGACCGATGCTATTGGCTATGGCGAACCGTGGACCTAAAACAAACGGAAGCCAGTTTTTCATTACCCTTGCGCCAACCCCTTGGTTAAATGGTAAACATACGATCTTCGGTGAAGTGGTCTCAGGTGAAGAAGCAGTACGTAAGATGGAAAATGTTTCTACAGGTAGAGGTGACAGACCTATGTTCGATCAGGTGATTAAAAAAGCATATATAAAATAGATGGATTTAAAGAGTTTACGGGAAGAGCGTAAGAAATGGCTTACGTGGAAAAATATCGCACCTTTTCAGGAAGCCATCAGAGAGCTTAAAACGTATGAAGATGTTGAGGTAAAACTTGGAGACAGGATCAAGGTTCAGATCAAGGACCTTTCTCCCCAAGATGCCCAGCAGATCAAAGAGACAGCACTTCTGATGAAGCCCTGGCGAAAAGGGCCGTTTCAGATCAATGATCTTTTTATAGATTCTGAATGGCAAAGCCAGATCAAGTACAATCTGCTTGAACCATACTTTGACCTTAAAGACAAGATCGTAGGTGACATAGGATGCAACAACGGCTATTACCTGTTTCGTATGTTGTCTCAAGGACCTAAAAAACTGATAGGCTTTGATCCCTCTGCTATCTACTATTCACAGTTTCAGTTCATCAACCATTTTATCAAGTCCGATATTGTCTATGAACTCTTGGGTGTAGAGCATGTGGAGTTTTATGAACATAAGTTCGATACACTCTTCTGTCTGGGCGTACTCTATCACAGGTCTGATCCTGTTGCCATGCTGAAATCGCTTTTTAAAGGATTGAATAAAGGCGGTGAACTTATTTTAGATACCTTTATGATTGATGGCGAGGGGGAAATGTGCCTGACGCCAAGGGACCGATACTCAAAGATACCCAATATCTATTTCGTACCTACGGTCAATGCCTTAAAGAACTGGTGCTACAGGGCTGGGTTTGAAACTGTGGAAGTGTTGGAGGTCATGAAAACAGAGCCTACCGAACAGAGAAAAACAGAGTGGATAGAGACACAAAGCTTGGAAGATTTCCTTGACCCGGATGATGATACAAAGACAGTCGAAGGCTATCCTGCACCTAAAAGAGTTTACATAAAAGCTATGAAATCCTTATAAATAATTCAACGTAACTAGTTACGTGAGCATGCTGCTGAAGCAAACTTAGTGTTAGCGTAAGTTAGCAGGGCTTTGCCATGATAACGGTCCATTAATGGTACCCTGCACCCAAAAGGGTCTATATCAAGGCTATGAAATCACTTTAAAACAGCTTAAAAAGCCCCATTCTTAAAGTTACTTTTATTTTTAAATAAGGTTGATTTAGCTATAAATACGCTAATAAAAGCTAAAAGTCGACAAAATTTAAGTTTTGTAGACTTTATTACTGGATTGGAAAAGAATGAGAATATTAACGGTAGGTTTCAACGATGAGTACGTTAAGGAACTTGAAAAAGAGTTAGATAAATACTTTATTTGTATTGTGGACAATGCAAAAGATATGTATGATGCGACCAACTTTACAGACTTTAGACACTATGAACTGGTTGTGATCGTAGATGAAGGTGTAAAGTTTTCACTTGAGCGTTATGTGAATGAAGTCAAAAAGAAAAAGAGTGAAACGAAGATCAT
>JBFEWI010000044.1:0-10347 GCA_041546475.1 Sulfurovum sp. | reverse complement strand
TCATCGCTTTGGTCTTTTTTATCATGATCATGTTCAAACGCAAAAGGTTTAAAGAGCTGAAGAACAAAGCAGCGTACAAAGATCTGCTGCTTACAAGTTTTTGGATCACTTCACTCTTTGCACTTGTGTTTGTAGGAATGCGCTACACTACAGCCGGGAATATGGCGGTCATTATCTTCCTGCAGCTGCTCTTTTCGTACCTCTACTTCAACCTCTTTGGAAAGGAGAAGATGCATGCCTTACATCTATGGGGTGCTTTTATAATGGGGAGTGGTGCGCTCATCATTCTCTTTCCTGATGAATTGAGACTCAATAAAGGGGATCTGCTCATCCTCATCGCAGCAGCCATTGCACCGGTTGCCAATCTCTACCAAAAAAGAGCACGTGAATTCTGTTCTTCAGAGACCATTTTAGGCTTTAGAACATTCGTAGGTCTGCCTTTTATAGCCCTTATGGCTTGGGCCTTTGAACCTGCTGTAGAGTATAATGCATTGGTATCGGCCCTGCCTTCTTTGCTCTTCATCGGTATCTTGATCTATGTTGTTTCAAAGATCATGTGGATAGAAGCTCTGCACCGGACATCCATCACCAAACTCTCTGCCATGCTCGGACTGGTCCCCATGATGACACTTATCTTTGCTTACTTCTATCTACATGAGGTTCCGGAACTTCGCCAAGTCTTGGGAATCGTTCCTATACTTTTAGGTGGATATCTTCTGACCAAACCTTTAAATGAAACATGAGCATTCCTGCACTAAGGATGATACACCTATTTGATGAACTTTTAACCTCATCAGATGTTCTTTCAGTATCGGTACATCTTCTATCTCTTTCAAGATGACCAGTTTACTCTCATGAAACGGCATTGCATTGTCCATGTGTGTCATCCTCTCTTTCTCTCCCCATAGTATAAGTGTCGGAATATCGATCTTTTTTGCAAGCGCATTGAAACAGCGGACATCTTTATACATATCCCCCCTACTTTAGCAATTCTACCTTCTCCATCATCTTGATAGATTCAGCCCTATATCCTTCTCTATCTTTACCTTTTGAATCTCTTGCCAACTCTATGAGTGTAGATATTTTTAGGTCTTTTGCATACTCAGAATCTCTTAGAAGCATTCCGAAACCAGCAACTGTTTGTGCAAAAATGCTATCATCCTTGTCTATATCACTATTTTCTAATGTAAGCGCTTTACTCATACGTATTGATGTATTACTATCAGGTTTTTTATAACGTATTTTAACGGTTGCCAATTCGTCAGAGTCTACAACTTTTTTACTTTGGTATTTGAGTCTATCTACCTTGGAAACTAAGCCATTTTTTTGTAACACCACTTCATACAACGCAGTAACACTGTGTCCCATGCCTATCTCAGCTGCATCTTTTTTATCGTTATTGAAATCTTCATTTGCCATAACTCTGTTCTCATAACCTATAAGTCTGTATGCGTGTACTTTAGATGGGTTAAACTCAACTTGTACTTTTACATCTTTAGCTACAGTATAAAGTGTACCGCTCATCTGTGTTACCAAAACTTTTTTGGCTTCTAAAAGTGTGTCTATGTAGGCGTAGTTACCATTACCATGGTCAGCCAATTGCTCCATTTTATTGTCTTGATAATTACCTCTACCAAAACCTAATACCGACAAGTATATACCACTTTTACGTTTTTCTTCTATAAGCTTCACTAAATCACTTTGACTACTTATACCCACATTAAAGTCACCATCCGTTGCTAAAATGATTCTGTTATTTCCACCTACTATAAAAGATTTCTCTGCTGTTTCATATGCGAGTTGTATACCTCTTTCACCTGCAGTTGACCCTCCAGCATAAAGTCCTTCCAGTGCATCGTATATTTTAGCTTTTTCATCGCCTCTTGCCCTATCTAATATCAGTCCTGAAGCACCTGCATATACCACAATAGAGACTCTATCCTTTTTACGCAATTGTTGCGTTAAAAGCTTCAAGGACTTGACCAATAACGGTAAACTCTCTTCTCTTTTCATAGAACCAGACACATCAAGTAAAAAAACCATGTTACTTGCTGGTAACGTTTCCATATCTACTTTTTTTGTCTGTAAGCCTATCTGCAGTACTTTGGAATTGTTATTCCAAATGCTATCTCCGACTTTTGTATTGATGTAAAAAGGATCTGTATTGTTTGGTTCTTTATAATTATAGGTAAAATAGTTTATCATCTCTTCTATACGCACAGCATCTTTAGAGGGCAACGCCTTTCTGTCCATCACATAAGAGCGTATCGTACTATAGGATGCCGTATCAACATCTGTGCTGAATGTTGATAAAGGTGAACTTGCTACTTCCTTAAATCTATTCTCATTAAATGCATCATAATGTTCTCTTTCAACTTTTTGTACAAATGGCTTGGGTTTCACTGATGCACTCCTTGTATATGGAGATTTATGTCTATAAGATGGAACATCACTGCCACCCCCTTCACAGCCACCTAAGGCAACCTCTACATGATGGGTATTAGAGTACAACTTTCCATCCAACCCCTCAACCACTACTACTATCTTACCAGAACTTTGCATCTTGATCTTTGTCGTATAATTTACAATACTACTGTCATGAACAGTAAAAATAGCTACGAGTACAGTTGGATTTACATCTTGAAATACTGCTATCGTTTTCGCAGGAATCTTTGTCATGACAGATATAGGTACAGCCCCGCCATTACTCGCTACTTTAGGAGCTTTAATTATGATACGATCATCACTCATACTTTTACTTGTACCATAAAGTTTTTGCATCACTTCCTTAATGCTGACTGCTCTCCAAACTTCTGGTTTTGTTACTCTAAAATTTTCTGCATACAGCATAAAACTACATAGAAAAAATATAAGTATCATTATCTTTTTCATTCTTGTTTCCTCCTAAATACTGAAAATATAAGGGTCCAAAGTCTAAAACTCCAAACCCTATTTATTTCATTTTATTTTCTTAGACTCTTTGATAACATTTCCGGACATATCTGTCCAAGCTATCTGAAGCATCTCACCCTTTTTACCAGAAAATTTAAACTTCAATATAGGGTTTTTAGACAAGAACTGACTACTAGAGAGTTCATACACAGTCTTTTCCCCAACTTTAGCTTCTACAAAAGTAATAAAATTTGCTTCTATACCTTTTTTCTTAGCTGCATTATATGTCATCATTTCATGTGTTATTTGTACCAGTACCTTAACTACACCATTTTTTTCTTTTGCTTTTATTTTCATATTTCCCATACTATTATCCTTCACATCCGCCACGAACTACTACTGAAGCATGCGTGGTATAAAATCTTCCATCATTTCCTTGAACGACAACTCTCACGACAGATGGAGAACCATCTGCCAATGTTTTGATTTTCAACTTCAACTTATAATCTATAATTCCGTTTTCAGGTACAGTCCATACTGCTACAGCACTCTCTGGATTTGAATTTTGGAACAATGCAACTGTCTTCGCATCAATGGTTGTCTTAATACTTACAGGTACTTGATTACCAGTTGTTGTTATCTTTGGCACCTTGAAAATAATTTTTTTACTTTCAACCAACTCCACATTCCCATATAAAGCTGTTATCGCATCATCAACCGTTTTAGCGGTCCATGCAGCAGGTTTTTCTGCCCTGTAATCTGTCGCCCATGCGCTAAGGGGTAAAGCCAGCGCTGTGCTCATGCTCATCGATAAAAATTTTCTTCTGTTCATCTCATATCCTTTAGATCGTTTTAAGAACTTATGTTCTAAAGAAAGTATAAATAGAAGAAATTGGATTTTTTGGATTTTTAATGATTTTGTCGTCTACAGGAGACAATCGTGGTACGTAAATTTTGACTTTTTGCATAGTTTACAACCTCTGCGGTACCGCCAGTTTTGTGATTTTCTTTTCCATCCCAAAGGGCTAAGAGTATCTGGGCATTTTCTACGAGGTAATGCCCCAGGTTTTCATAAGGGTCTTTTAGTACTTTTGGGATCACATAGACATTTTTTGCATCTGCAGATAAACGTTGGTAACGTTTTTTGGAAACATCAGGCCATAATGTTATATATGCCGTCTCTTCCATTGGCAAAGGGACTTCAAGTCTGCATGAGGTTTTGTCTTTTTGATAGGATAAAAACACTTCTGCCACCACGCTGTCTGCCCCCTCTGCCAAGGGAGATAGTAACCGTACCTCACTGTATTGACTACAAAGTGTATCAAAAAATGTATCGATATGATCCAAAAGTGTTTGTGTCACAACAACATCTCTATGTCCTGTAACTGCAACTGTGATTTTCATAGCTCAGTCACACACATATAATCATCTAAAGTCTCTATACATTTCCTATAGGCTAAAAAATGGCTGGGTATCTGCTCAGTAAATCTTTCTGCCACCTCTATGAAAAAGGTTTGCATCTGTCTTTTACTTTGATTCACCATGCTGTGTGGAGGCATAAGGGTTTCGAGCAGATAAGCCAACTCCTGTAACACCCCATGATGACCCAGTAACAACTTAAACTCCAGCTCACTCATACTTGCATAGTAGTTCTCATCAGGATCTGTAGATGCTTTACCCTTAAGTATAGAGTCTTGAACATCTTGCATGATCTGTTTGATCTCATACCCTGTTGAGAGTTCTGGGAAGAGTATCTCACAGAGTGCCACCATATAGGCCAGGTTAATACCTGGATAATAGTTATAATGCTTTGTAGGTGTGTAGATTTTTGTATAACACTTGATGAGTGTCTGCAACAGTGCCTTCAGTTCCTCTTTAGAAATGGATTCGGATACAAAGTGTGCCCTTCGTATGTTAGAGATCGCTGCAGTCTTGAGCAGGATAGTCTCCTCTTTACTCTCTGCCTTAATGGCATTGAGTATCTCAAATGCTTCCCGGTACATGGGTGTAGGGAGTGAAGCATAGATATCTGCTTTTTTACTCTTGATACTGTTGTCATAGCTATCTAAAAGCTCTGGGAATATATGCTCATAGACAAATATATAGGCCCCTCTCTCATACATCAAATGAAATAGTGCTATCAAAAAAGGCTGATTATCTACAGACTTTTTAAACAAAGATCGTTCTACGCTTGCTCTATCTTCCAAGACATCCAGCGGTGCATTTGTTGCAAAATCCAAAAACGCTTCTTGTGCTTCTGTGATACCTACCTTTTCCACCCAAGGGAACAACAATTCACCCTCACCCGCATTTGATGCGAAACGCTTCACTGCTTCTGATACTACACTTTTTTGTTTAGAATCACTGGCAAACCATATATCATCACTTAAACCTAGCTTTTCATTCACGGCAGAGACAAAAAAACGTTTATGTATGACACCGTCCGGACTCTTGGCAGTAAGCCAGTTGCTCATATTGCTTCTGTACGCTTCCCAAGGTTCATCAGGTAAAAAAAGTTTAAAAAAGTCTTCATTTTTTTGGCAAACTATCTCTGCTTTTTCCAACTCTTGTTTGATGAAACGCAATAAAAACTTATGCTGCATTTTGCACTTCCTTTAGTACGTTTTGTATCTTTTGTTCTTTTTGTTTTTTTCTTGTGATCTCATAGACCTTAACCAATGCTTGTAATGTTTCTATAAATACGCTCTTGTAAGCAGAAGGATTACGCTTGAAAAGTTCTTGACGTAAAACCAAAACTTCATTATACATGCGTTCAGCTTCTGTATAATCTCTCATACTGTAATGAACACCTGCAAGCTCATACAGCGTTGATGCCAATGCCGGTGTATACTCCTTGGGATTTTCCTTGACTAATTTTCTACGTTCTTCTAAAGAGGATAAAAGTAATACTTCTGCCTTTTCATACTCATGCATACTGCTGTAGAGTTCACCCAGATTATGTCGGGAACAACTCAAATGATGTGCATATTTTTTTGGATTTTCACGTGCGAGTTGTTGTCGTAAAACATAAGCCTTCTGAAGTGCTTTTTCGGACTTATCTGTTTGGTTAGATTCCTGATAAAGTACACCCATATTATTATAAGTCCATGCCAAATCTTCTGTATAAGATTTTGGATTTTTTTCAGCGAGGTTAGCACGTAATACCAATGCCTTTTTATATACTTTTTCTGCTTCATCATATGCTTTTAACTTACGGTACAAGATCCCTAGTCTATTGAGCACATTTGCCATATGTGCATCACTAAGATCATAGCTAAGCAGCTGTTGATACTTCTCTTTTGCCTTTTGTAATGCATTTTGTCTACTCAAAAAAAGTGCATAGTCATAAAGATTGAGATACGATGCATCAATGGCTACTGCTTTTTCATATGCTTCTTTTGCATGTTGAAAGTCACTTTTTTCTATGTAGAGTTTGGCACGGAGTATATTTTTCTTTGCGTAGACTTCATCTTCACTCTTAGAGAGATCAGATTCTAACACCTCCAACGCTTTTTCTACGCCTTCTTTGTCATACACATACTTTGCCTTCTGTGCAATAGATGTTTTTAACATCCCGAACCACTTTAGTGTCTCTTCTTTGTCTTTTTTGAGTTGTTCAAGCTCTTTCAAATGTGCACTCAACTTATACACTTCCTCTTCAGAAAGCTTCTCATATGCCAATATATGCTCTATCTTGGTGATGCTGGTTCGCACTTCTTCTAACTCAACATTCGAACTTATAGCCCTTGACTGCATATAGGCATACACTCCTACTATAAGCATCAAACCAAATACTGCACTACGTATCAGTAGACGCTTATGATACGCTTTCTTCTCTCTTTTCCACAAGTCAGAGAAACCTATGTCCAGCAAAGAGGCTATCACTTTAAAGAGCATCCTCTTTTTACCTGATTTTATATCTATAGCTAAAGGTTCTCTATGATGTCGCAGCAGGGGAGGAATGACATCTTCCGCTTCTCCATTGATCACTACTGTAATGACATCTTTCTCATCATGATCTTTCAGAAAAGATTCTATCTCCTTTTCTACCCACAAAGAGTTCACAGCATCAGGCGAACAAAGCACGATAAGCTTTTCTGACTCTTTCAATGCCTTTTGCAAAGCAGACGACAACTCCCAAGCCCCAGCCAGCTCTTCATCATCTCTAAATATACTACGTGTTAAATCTTGTGGAAGATTCGGATATGCTCGATGTAAGTGTTTAGGAAGTACATAATTCTCTATTTTCTTTTGAAGCCATTTTGCAAAGACTTTGTCCTTATGAGAATAAGAGATAAATGCACGGTATTTATAAGAGTTCTTCATACTAGGAGTATAGCAAAAATCTATTACGTTTCCATGTCTTCTAACACCTACAACTTCACCACTGCCAAATGCTCTCCTTCTCTTCCACAAAATATGGTTGATTCACTGTTTATTGTCCAATAAACTTCTCAACCTCATCAGCCGTTCTTTCAGGATCTTCCAATATCGGTACATGTCCTATCTCTTTCAAGATAACCAGTTGACTCCCCTTAATCGTGTCGTGAAACAGCGTTGCATTGTCTATGTGTGTCATCCTATCTTTGTCTCCCCACAGTATCAGTGTCGGAATATCTATCTTTTTTGCAAGCTCATTGAAACAACAGACATCTTTGTACATATCCTCATAGAGTACTTTTTCCAGATCACGTCTTTCACACTTCTCTTTAAGCATGGCCTCTTTAATGATATCCGGGATATAGGGAGGCTTGTACAGTGAGTAGCGTAAAAGTGTTTCCAGCCTCTCTTCTGTACAAACATCATAAAGCGGGTTTTTATCCGATCTTTCTACGAGTTTTACACCGTCACTTTTTGTTTTCACCATGCCCATAGAATCTATCAGGATAAGTGCTTTGAGTGTCTCAGGATGGTTTATGGTATAGTGTAGAGCGATGGATCCTCCCATAGAGTGACCAAAAAGGTAGAAGCCTTTCAAATGTTTAGCTTTTACAAATGCGTACACCCTTTCAGCCTGCTCCGACATCGTATACCCTAACGTCGTTTTTGAAATACTCTCCCCATGTCCGGGCAGATCGATCACAATGACATGATATTTCTCATCCATTGCCTCGATCAGTCTGTTCCACGTATCTTTATTCCCACCAAAGCCGTGAACAAAGAGCAGTGTTTCATCACTTTTGACACTATTTTCAAGGTAGACGATCTTCCCGAAATCCAAAGTAATAGATTTTTTCTCTAACCCTGCAGTGTAACGTTCATACTTCATGACCATACTGTAGAGTTTTGTTGAACTGTCCGTCATCAAACTCAACACTGCAATTAACACAATGAGGATGATCTTTTGGATCGACATACGCTATCCTATTTTCTGTAAAGTGCACAACACTTGTAAGGTGCTACGGGTTTATTCTCTGTTTCTTTTTCTATATAGACTTGTTCCAGCCCTTCTTTTTCAAAAAGCATGAATTCATCTTCATACAGCGGCCATGGCGGTCCACCGTAATTATCTGTATCATCCTGTGCATGTGCATAGACAAAAAGTTCACCCTCTTTGGCCACAAGAGAAGCGATGACACCCACCAGTTTTTCTCTATCTGCTGGAGGTAAAGACTGAATCGTCAGTCCTTCATAGACAAAATCATATTTACCTACAGACGATTCAGGCATATCATAGATATCGCCTACATGAAAATCGACCTTGCTTTCAGGGTGTCTCTTCTTGGCCAAGGCTATAGCCGAAGGAGAGATATCCAATGCTTCTACCTCATACCCATACTTTTCCAAGATCAGTGCATCATCACCTAAACCGCATCCGATCACCAGTGCTTTTTTACCTGATACCGGGCCTTGCTGACTTAAGTGTTTTTCCAAATAGACGTTAGGGGCAAGTGTCGCCCACGGGATAGAGGAGAGGTCATCATGGTCTGCATTCTCATAGACAGACTCAAAAAAGTTTTTCTTTTCCATTATTACCTGCTTTAAAATATAAAATAATTATAACGTAAAGATATTCTGTTCAAGTAGCAATAGTTTTTTCTTCGTTTCCAGTCCACCGGCATAACCGCTTAAAGCACCGTCAGATCCGATCAAACGATGACAGGGAATGAAAATAGAGATTGCATTGGCCCCTACAGCGGAGGCTACGGCCCTTACTGCTGTTGGCTTGTCAATATTTTTCGCCAGACCATTATAAGAAACCGTGGTACCAAAAGGGATCTGCAGCACTCCCTGCCAGACAGACTTTTGAAACGCTGTGCCAACTAGCAACAAGGGTATATCAAAGGTTTGACGTAAGCCTTTAAAATAGGCTTTGAGTTCCTCTTTCGCCAGATCCAGCACCTCGTTCTCTTCTTCGACAAAACTGGCATGAAGACCTTTTTGTACTCTTCTGTCAACACTTTCTCTACCCTTTCTGTATCGCCAGTCAGCCATACAGAGTCTGTTGTCATAGGCTCCCAGTATCATCTCTCCTACAGGTGTCTGGAAGTATTGTATACTGATCGTATTCATTAGGATCCCAGTAAGGCTTTTTGTTTCCTGGTCAATTTCTCATAGACAAGGTCATAGGAGTGGTCTATCAGTTCTTTCACGGTTTCGTCATCCACATCGGAACCTTCTACCGTCACGGTGTTCCAATGCTTTTTATTCATATGGTACCCTGCGATGATGCCTTCATAGAGTGAACGCAGCTCCAGCGCATAGATCGGGTCACATTTGAGGTTGACCGATATGGGTCTCTCTTCCGAGGTCAAAGCAAACATTTTTTCAGCGATACGATAGACACGAACCTTCTCATCAAACGGATAATCAAATGTCACACCCTGTTTTGATCGTAGATAGGTATCTAATTGTTCAAAGTTCATCGTCACTTTACCTCAATGTCAATATATTATCATGCTTAATAATACCATAGCTTGTACTAGATTGCCAATTTATCAACACCATGGAGTTTTCCTCGTTCCAGCTCTCCGAAGGTGGAACGAGTTAAAAATATAATCCATCCATAGTGTGTTGAATTATTAATACTTTTTCTGTTATAATTTATTGTATTTAAATAGATATATTTGTTGTGCCAAACTTGTTGTGAAGCAGGGACGGAAAGCCATGGGTCTTAACTTAAAGATCGCCAGGTTACCAAATACCAATACTAGTGTATTATGTCTTATTCTCTCTTTGCTACTTACTATCCCATATAAATCTTATTTAATTCAAACTTATTTTGTTGTGCGAAACTTGTTATGAAGTAAGGACGGAAAGCCATGGATCTTAACTTGTTAAGATTGTCAGGTTACCAAAATTGAGGAAACTCGTTTTTCACAACTATTTTATTTTTATTTCAAGAGGAGAGATAATGAAAAAAATTTTTAAAGGTACTTTAGTTACATGTTTAGTAACAATGGGTGGAGGTTTTGCTTTTGCAGACTCTGTTAGTGAATCAAATTTCAATGCTGG
>JBFEWI010000031.1:0-12085 GCA_041546475.1 Sulfurovum sp. | reverse complement strand
TTTGTGAAATTAAAGTACCATAAAGTACGTGAGGATACGATGAATCGTATGAACCACCTACTAAAGGCAACTCAATATTAGGAATCAAAAAGAAAGGAATGTGTTTAAGTACACACTCCCTTATTTTGAGAATTTAAAGCTTTATTCTAAGAATTATTTTTTAAACTTATCACCAAAAGCATCACCAAGAGTCATGCTGTCATCTTGTTCTAGATTAAGCTGCTCCATTGCATCTCTCTCTTCTTGGCGCTCAAGTCTTTTTACAGAAACTCTGATTCTATCATTGTTAGGATCGATAAAGCTGATCACACCTTTGATCTCTTGACCTTTTTCGATCTCATCAAATTTAAGCGGATGAAGATCTTCTGTTCTGATCAGTGCATCAATGTTGTCTTCAAGTGAAATGAACACACCGAAATCTTTTTTATCTTTTACAGTTCCTGTTACGATAGATCCGTTCTTATGTGTTTGAGCAAATGCTTTTACCGGTGAATCTTCCAGCGCTTTTTTACTCAATGAGATCTTACCTGCATCTCTGTCAATTTTGATGATCTTCACTTCAACTTCGTCACCGACCTTAAGTTCAGATTTTGCATTCTTTGACTTGTCCCAAGAAATTTCTTGATTGTGAAGGAGACCTTCAACAGTTCCCACTTTTACAAATGCACCAAAATCAGTGATAGATGTCACTGTACCAGTCACTACGTCACCTACTTTGTTTTCAGCTGTAAACGCATCCATAGGTTTTGGAAGAAGGTTTTTAAGGCTTACTCTTAATCTTCTACCCTCTTTATCGATCTCGATCACTTCTACATTGATCTCTGAATTAAGTTCAAGATAATCTTTAGGGTGTTTTACATTTTTATCCCAAGAGATCTCAGATACGTGAAGGAATGCTTCAAGGTCTTCACCAAGGTCAACAAATACACCATATGGTTCAATGTTAGAAACTGTAGCAGTGACTGTATCACCCACACCGATGATAGAATCAATATCCGCCCAAGGATCAGGGTTTGCATCTTTAATAGAGAGTGAAAGGTGTCTTTTCTTTTTGTCATAGTCTAAAGCGATAACATTTACTTGGTCGCCTTCAGAGAAATACTTAGACGGGTTCACCGGACCTTTATGAGAGATCTGTGAGTAGTGAACAAGGCCGTCAATACCGCCTACATCTACGAACATACCGTAAGAAGTGATTTTCTTGATCGTACCTACTATTGGTTCTTTTTTCTCAAGAAGTTCAGCAACGATCTCATCTGTCTTTGCTTTGTCACGCTCAATGAGTTCTTTTCTAGAAACAACAACCGAACCTTTATCTTTATCTACTTTAACGATAACCGCTTTTACTTTTTTACCTGTAGGATCCACTTTTGAAGAGAGGTAAGAGAGTGTACGTGGCATGAAGAATTCTAGACCGTCACAGTCAACTACATAACCACCTTTGTTTGTTTTTGTGATAACACCTTCGATGATATACTCTTGGTCTTCATCATACTCAGCGATAAATTCATTCAATGCCGCTCTGCTTAATGCCGCTTTGTGAGAGATACGACCTCTTCCCAAATTCACAACATCGATTGTATCACCAACGTTGAACGCGATGTTACCCTCTTCGTCTCTTAGTTCATCCAGTGCAAGTGTTGCATCTCTACCGCCGCCAATGTCGACAACTGAGATATTATCTTTTTCATCTATTTTAACAACTGTACCTGTAACTAAATCATTTTTTGATTCTGATTTTTTAAACGATTCCTCAAGCATCGCCTCAAAATCTACATCTTCTATTTCGATATCTTCGAACTTCATACCTATCCTTATGTGTGCCTAATTTTGCGTTATTATACTATTTTAACCATAAATATGGCTTATAGGAGAAAGTATCACACGCTTTATGAACAGCAGGCCAATATAGGCTCTTTGCCTACATTTCTAGCTGCTTTGGCATATGTAAGATACTGTTTTTAACAGGTTTTTTTAAGAAGAAATACTCTCTAATACTTTAAAATATGTAGGGAAAGTTTTAGCAGTACATTCAGGTTCATTGATGGTCACAGAGACCGGGTCGAGTGCCAAAAGTGAGAAACACATGGCCATTCTATGGTCATCATAGGTGTCTATGGCTGCATGTTTGAGTTGTTTAGGCGGGGTGATCTTCAAGTAGTCTTCACCCTCTTCTACGTCTGCTCCGACCTTACGCAGTTCGGTTGCCATGGCAAAGAGCCTATCGGTCTCTTTGACACGCCAGTTGTAGATATTTCTCAGTGTCGTCGTGCCTTCTGCAAAAAGTGCTGTCGTGGCTATGGTCATCGCAGCATCAGGTATATGGTTGAAGTCCATATCTATGGGATGGAGTTCACCCCTGCTTACCGCTACAAAATCATCACCCCACTCTACGATCGCCCCCATCTTTTCAAGGACATCGACAAACTGTACATCACCCTGGATACTCTTTTTCCCGATACCCGTGACCTTAACTGTACCGCCCTTGATCGCAGCAGCCGCTAAAAAATAAGAAGCAGAAGAAGCATCTCCCTCTACCATAAAGCTCTCTACGGCTTTATAGGTCTGTCCGCCTTTGACTTTAAAGGTTTGATAATTTTCATTCTCTACCTCAACACCGAATGCTTTCATAATGTGCAGTGTGATATCGATGTAGGGCTTCGAGACAAGCTCTCCGATAATGGAAATGGTCATATCCTCTTTTGCCAGTGGTGCCGCAAGCAGAAGTGCCGTTAAGAACTGACTGGAGATGGCACCGTCGATCTTCACATCACCCCCTAAGAGTCCATTCGCTTCGATCAAAAGCGGCGGATACCCTTCATTCTCCTGGTAGCTTATCTTTGCACCGGCCTCTCTTAAAGCATCGACCAAATGTCCTATAGGCCGCTCTTTCATGCGAGGTTCCCCTGTCAGCAGATAAGAACCTGTACCCAGACAGAGTGCCGCACAGAGCGGACGCATCGCCGTCCCGGCATTCCCTAAAAAGAGTTCTTGCAGGTTGGCACTGTGTATCGCCCCTGCATTACCGATCACTGTACATTCTGTTTTGTCTTCAGAAAGGGTATATTGAATGCCAAGCTGTTTCAGTGCATTGAGCATATGTCTTGTATCGTCACTCTCTAAAAGATTGGTGATCCTGGTGGTTCCCTCGGCTAAAGCTGCAAGCAGCAGAGCCCTGTTCGAAAGACTTTTGGATCCAGGAAGATTGATCTCTCCCTCTATTTTAGAGATGGGTTTGAGTGTCAGTGTGTTCATATAACCTCATCTACCTTTTTCATCTCTTGTATCTTATTGATCACATTCTGCACGATCCAGTCAGGGGTAGAGGCACCTGCAGAGATACCGCAAAGCTCTTTACCTTCAAACCAACCGGCTTCAAGCTCTATTTCATTCTCTATCAGGTAGCTGTCCTTACAATCACGCTCACAGATACTATGCAGCTGTTTGGTATTGGAAGAGTGTTTCCCTCCAATGACGATCATCACATCTGCCTTTTTAGCCAATTCCGCTGCTGCATCCTGGTTTTCAAACGTTGCAGTACAGATCGTGTTAAAGACCCTTACCTCTTTACGCGTCTCCATCAAGGCTGTCACGATCTTGGCAAAATCTTCAGGTTTTTTTGTGGTTTGGGAAACGACGGCCACCTTTCCTTTCAGAGGAAGTGCTTCCAGTTCTTCGGGTTCCAACACGATAAACGCATCTTGCGGATCTTCTGCATAACTTACCACACCTTTGATCTCAGGATGGTCCTTATCACCAAATATCACGATGCTGTACCCCTCTAGACTCATCTTCTGTACGATATTCTGCGGGGTTGTCACATACGGGCAGGTTGCATCTATCACTTTATGGTCTTGGCTTTTCAACACAGCCAGTTCATTTTTAGGGATACCGTGTGTACGGATCACCACAGGATCATGTGTTTTGATATCTTCAAGACGTTCGGCCAGGCCTATGTTGAAGCCCTCTTTAAGTCTATTGATCTCATCTTTGTTATGGATCAAAGGACCGTACGTCACAGACCCTCTGTGTTCTTCCGCTATCTCGATAGCACGCTTCACACCAAAACAAAATCCGTAACTGGAGGCTAATTGTATTTTCATCTTTATCTCAATTCCGCTTTACACTCTGTTTCAAGCGCAGCCATGATCTCACCCATTACGGCTTCTATATCACTGTCTTCAAGCGTTTTTTCCATAGATTGGATGAAGAAACGTACCGTAAGACTCTTCTTGTCACCCAATTTTTCATCTTCATAGATATCTACAGGATAGGTATCTTTCAACATTGGAACTTCCAGTGCATTCAATACTTTGGCCACTTCATAGTAGTTCAAAGATTTATCGATCACTACAGAGAGGTCTTTATAGACACCTTGGAACTTAGAGATAGGTGTTGCATTGATATGCGTCGGCAACAAGGCATCAAAATCTACTTCAGCAATAAATGTCACAGGAAGATCAAAACTCTCCTGTACGGTCGGGTGCAGCTTTGAAATGAACCCGCACACTGTACCGTCTACCACGATATTGGCAGATTGATAGGGGTGGATAAGCCCATTTTCAAAGCTACAAGGTACCAGTTCAAACGCACCGACCACTGCGCCTACTTTTTGTGTAAACGTGGCAAAGTCGATCATCTTCGGTTTACCGGCATTTCTTACATTCTCACCTTCAACCTGTCCGGAGAAGAGAAAAGAGATCACTTCTTTCTGTTCTCTTTGGCTTCCGAACACTGCACCTATCTCAAAAAGAGGGATCGATTTTTTACTGTAACTCACATTACGCTTCGCTGCATTGAGCAGATTGACCAGGATCGTAGATCTCAATGTATTGAGCTCTTCTGCGATAGGATTTGCCAGTTCCAATGCTTCATCTACTGTAGAAAAACCATATTTTTCCAAAAGCGCTCTTTCAGAAAAGACATACGATACATTCTCATAGAATGATACACCCACTGCACGATTCTTGAACGCCTTCTTTGCCTTATATCTATCAGAGGTCTCATTAAGACGCGGTTGTTCAGCAAAAACAAAAGGTTTGGCTTCTATGTTATTGATCCCTTTGATACGTACGATCTCTTCTGCGATATCCTGTAAGTGTTTGATATCATGTCTAAAAGGTGGTACCACTGCTGCGATAAGATCATGTCCCATGGAATTGATCTCAAATCCGAGTTTTTGAAGTATCGATACGATCTTCCCTATTTCAATATCCATACCGATGATGGCAGAGACCTCTTGGGCATCCACGATAACGGTTTCATGCTCTTTTTCGGCACTCACGATCAGTGAACCTTCATAACATGAGATATCTGTATAATTGTCCATCATAGAGGCCAGTAACGATAACCCGAACTGAAGATCAGGGTTGGAACCTCTGGATGTCTTGTAGTAAAGCTCATCCGTTTCCAAAGACGTGCCTGCGACCGCTTCAACCAACGTATCCGGATTGATATAACTCGCTTCTATGAGAAGCTCTTTTGTCTGATCGTTTGCGGTACACTCTTCTTCCTGCTGTACACCTACGACAGAAAGTACCTTCTCATTTCCGATGATCTCTATGATCCCTTTTGCTTTTGCTACCGTATGTACAGAGATCTTGTTTTCCTCGTTGCGGAATTTTTTACTGTCATAGGCACGTAAGACCACCCCTGTGGTATGTGTTGCATACGCCAGCATACTTGCGAGTCTTCCTTCGGCTTCTATACCTACCATGGCTAAACGCAACTGTACAAGAAAACTGTTTGATATCTGCTCTATTGTTGCAAGTTTATAATGCAGGTCTGCATCCATTTCACCGGTATGGTGAAGCTCTGCTTCTCTGGCGATACCCAGTTTGATCTTCTCTTCCTGTTTGTACTCAAAAGGTTTCAACTCAATGTCAAGTGCTGCACTTAAATCTCTTGCCACACCGTAAATACTGAGGCAGTCACCTCTGTTGGCTGTGAGTTCAAGCTCGATGATCGTATCAGCAATTGTTTCATACGAACGTAACTCTCTCCCCGCTTCAAGTTCACCGATACTCTCATCGAGTATCATGATCCCTTTACCCGTGTCAGGAAGTCCGAGTTCAGAAGAGGCACAGACCATCCCTTCACTATCCACACCGCGAAGTTTCGCATGTTTGATCGTAAAGTCACCTGGCAGTACCGCACCTATGGTAGCTACTGCCACATACTCTGCATCCACCACATTGGCAGCACCGCAGACGATCTGTCTTGTTCCGCTTCCGACATCTATTTTACATACATTGAGTTTATCTGCATCAGGATGTTTTTCACAAGAGAGGATCTTTCCTACGACTACTTTTTCCGCTACCTCTACTTTTGTAAGACTGTCAACTTCAAGTCCTATTGCATTAAACGTTTCATAAAGCTTTTCATTAGAGACACCGCTAAGGTCTATAAATTCACTTAACCAACTTCTTGTTACTATCATCTAAACTGCTCCAACAAACGAATATCACCTTCAAACAAAGATCTCAGATCAGGGATTTTATGCATCAGCATAGCAAAACGCTCTACACCCAGACCAAAGGCATAGCCACTTACATCTTCATATCCTACGGCCTTAAAGACATTCGGATCGACGATCCCGCATCCAAGCACTTCGAGCCATCCAGTATGTGAACAGACCCTGCACCCCTCACCTTCACAGAAGATACAAGAGATGTCCACTTCGGCAGACGGTTCGGTGAACGGGAAGAAACTCGGTCTGAAACGAACTTCAACTTCCCCGAACATATACTGTAGGAAATCTGTCAATATAGACTTCAGGTTTGCAAAGCTCACTTTACCTTTATCATCTACCACAAGACCTTCCACCTGGTGGAACATGGGAGTATGTGTCAGGTCATAATCACGTCTGAACACTGACCCCGGAGCGATCATACGGATCGGAGGTTTCGTCTCCATCATCGTACGTATCTGTACAGGAGAGGTATGTGTACGTAAAAGCCCGCCATCTTTAAAATAGAATGTATCCTGCATATCACGTGCAGGGTGGTATTTAGGCAAATTCAGGGCTTCAAAGTTATGGAAGTCATCTTCTACCATAGGGCCGCTTTCCACGGCAAAGTTCAACGCCACAAAATAGTCAATGATCTTGTCCATCGTCTCCATGACCGGGTGCAGTGCACCTTTTTGTGCAAGTGTGCCATAGAGCGAAACATCTATCGCTTCACTTTTCAGTACTTTTTCTATCTCTTCGGACTTCAACACTGCGTAACGTGCATCAAAACTTGCTTGCAGTGCGGCCTTGTTTTTGTTCAATCCCTCTGCAAATGCTTTTTTCTCAGGACCGGGTACATCTTTCATCTTGGCAAACTCTGCTGCCAAAACACCCTTCTTCCCGAAAAGTTCAACACGTACTTTTTCTAATGCTTCAAGCGAATCGGCCTGAATGATCTTCTCTTCTAAATTTTCCATTTAACCTCTATATGACTTCTGTGTATTGTTGTGATTTTATCGAAAAATTACTAACAATGGGATTTATTACTACTTATCTGTGCTATACTTTGCCTATATTAAACTTGACTGTACCTACGTCATATTCGTGCTTGACATGAATATCTACAAGTTGATATGATAAGAAAAAAAGAAAATAAATTAACCGATCAAAGGATCACGACATGTGCATATTCTGCAAAATCGTAAACAAAGAAATCCCCAACAACACTGTCCATGAGAGTGAACACTTTTTAGCATTTCATGACCTCTATCCTAAGGCACCTATCCATATTCTCATCATCCCGAAAATACATGTCGATAATTTTCAGGATGTAACACCCGAGACCATGGCAGGACTCACTAAATTTGCGCAAGAGGTAGCTACCAAGGTCGGCATAGATGAATCAGGCTATAGGCTTATCACCAATAACGGTCCAGACGGAGGACAAGAGGTATTTCACTTACATTTCCACCTGCTCGGCGGAGGGAAACTTACCTGGGACCACAGCCACGAAGATCCGCACAAGAGTTTGTAAAAACTCTTATGGGGAATTTATTTTTTGCAACTGATAAATTGCCTTAAAGTCCAACTTGAGACTAACCTCCCTCGTCATTTTTTTAAAAAAAACGAAGCAAAAAAGCGTCGTGACTCTCGAATCGCTCCGCTTTCAAGGGCGTTCGCCACGACAATATTTTAATTTTACATAGACTATCGTCAAGCATTAACTGTCTATAATTGAAAATCTTTATTTATAAATCCATCGATCAAATCACACGCAGTGTGCTCTGTCACTGTGAACACCCTTGAAAGCGGAGCGATTTGAGAACAGTGACGACTTTTGCTTACTTTTCTAGAAAAGTAAGGAGAGAAACAACACCACAATTAGATGTATAGGGTAATCTGCAAAACTAACTGATGTGCAAATAAATTATGCATCAATCTCCTCAAGCTTGAGCTCATACTCAGCCACGATCTCATCATCTTTTTCCGTAGCGATCTCCAAACGTTCAAACAGATCATCCACCTCCTGCTGTACCAGACCTACTTCACGTGAGAGTTCCATGATGGCAGCGTTGTCACCTGTGTTTGATGCTTGTTCAAGCGCAGCATTTTTCACCTCAAGTTCCTCTTCAAGCGCCTCTATCTTCTCTTCACAAAATTTGATCTCTTTGGTATAAGGCTTACGCAGTTCATTACGCTCCTGTGTCACGGCTTTACGCAGTTTCTTGCGTTCTTTATGGTTGATCTTTGGTTTTTTCTTTTTAGGCGCTGTTCCTTCTTCCTCTTCCCAGCCTATCTTCTCCAAAAACTCATCATAGGTCCCGTCAAAATACTCTGCACCACCCTTATGGAAGATGATCAATGCATCGGCTAGTCTTCTTAAAAGCATCTCCGAGTGCGTGACCATGATAAGAGAACCTTCAAATGCATCTATGGCATCTGCAAGCGCATCGATGGATTGCATATCCAGATGGTTGGTAGGCTCATCAAGGAAGAGGAGATTTGCAGGGGTTGCGATGATCTTTCCGAGCATGACACGGCTCCGCTCTCCCCCCGAGAGTACTTCTATCTTTTTATCGGCAAGGTCTCCTGAGAACATCATACGCCCCGCGATACTACGTGATTCGGGTATCCCTATATCTTTATTGACCGAGGCGATCTCATCAACGATCGTTGATGAGACATTCAGCCTTTCGATGTTTGTCTGTCCAAAGTGCGCAAATGTGGTGGAAGGATGAAAATCAAGCTTCCCCTGCTGGAGCGGCAGTTCTCCTGCGATATAGTTCAGCAGGGTTGACTTACCCTTACCGTTCTTACCGATGATCGCCAGACGTTTACCCTTCTCCAGAGCAAACGTAATGCCTTGAAACAGCGGTGCTTCAGGATCATATCCAAAGCCCAGATCTTCTGCACGTAAAACAATTTTTGCAGGGGTCTCTTTATATTTGAAATCAAAGGATAGCGTTGCATCACTCTGCAGATCTTCCATCTCATCCATTTTATCGAGTTCTTTTTGCTTGGACTGTGCCAGTGCAGCGGTAGAGGCTCTGGCTTTGTTACGTGCAACGAACTCTTCAAGCTCTTTACGTTTTTTGTCTTGGTTCGCCTTCGTTTTTTCATAGGTTTCATCTTCCATCTCAAGTGTCGCGTAGTACTTATGGGTATCACCCTGTACCAGACGGAGTCCTTTACGCTGTATACCCATGGTGTGAGTCGTCACGGAATCCATAAAGTCACGGTCGTGCGTGATGAGTATCACTTCTCCCTCAAACTCCCTGATGAACCCTTTCAACCAGCGCAAAGATGGCAGGTCAAGGTAGTTGGTAGGCTCATCGAGCAAGAGCATATTGGGTTCTGTTGCCAAAAGTTTTACAAGGTTGATACGTATCTGGTACCCTCCAGAGAAGCTCATAGGATCTTTCTCCAGATCTTCTGCTGAAAACCCCAGTCCAAAAAGCAATTTTTCGATCTTGTAAAAATTCCACTGTTCATCTTCAGGCAGTACCAGTGCACACTCTTCACGTACCGTCTTTTCCGTAAACTCCAAATGCTGACGTAATGTTCCTATCATGTAGTTCTTCGGGATACTCACATCCCCCGAATCATAACTCTCTTCACCAAGGATGATCTTGAAAAGCGTCGATTTACCAGACCCGTTACGTCCGACAAGTCCGATCTTCTGTCCTTGTGAAAGCTTGAGGTTGATATCTTTAAAAAGGGTTTGTCCTCCAAAGCTTTTAGAGAGGTTGGTAAGTTGTATCATGTATCTATCCATATATGGGGAATTTGTTAACCCAAATAATGTCATGGCATTGTGAAAATAGTGTTGGTGCTTGTGTTTAGGGTGCTTGCAAAAAATTTGAGGTTAACCCATAGGTTAAGTGATGATTTTTTGTAAATATCCTAGACGCAATGACAAATACTAGTTTTATGATTCCTATGACATTATTTGGGTCAGCATTATAACGAAATGTGTATTAGGTCGCATCATAGATGTTTGAAAGTATTATCGTTCTATAATAATCCTACGACATCTTTTAAAAGGATACACAATGAGCGACACTAACTTAAAACACTTGGAAAAGATCAAAGAGAGCATCGATAGATCAGATACGCTCACAGAAGAGGAAAAAAGTGATTCCATGAAACGTATCGAAGAGTGGTACAGGGAAGATATGGCTTCAGGGACATTCCTCAAGGAGATTAGTGAACTTTCACCTACGATTAAAGCACTGATGGCGGAACTTGGACTTATCTAAGATCTTCTCTCCTCAACCATAAGGAGAGAATGAGATGAACCTTTATCATTTTAGAGGGTCTATTATTTGAACTCACCCGCATCCAATTTTGCTTTCAACCCATCCAGCGCCCCGTGCATGATCTCTATGATCAGTTTTGCTGCAAGTTCATTATCGGCTTCGGGGACATCCCAGTCTGTAAACTTCATATTGGCATTAAAAAGTGCATTCACTTCTGCGATGATCTCATTTTTTCTTCTTTGAATATCTTGTTCTACAGGATTCATACTATGTCCTTTTATTCTATAATCTAACATTATGATACTCCCCTAAGAGTAAAAAGTATCTGAAGCAGAAAAAATATGCTATAGTAGCGTATGAAGATACAAATATGTAAAAAATTCTCGAAAGCAGATAAGCTTCAGAAGAAACTCACAAAGGCATTTCCTGATGATACAGTCATAGTGAAATCGTGTATAAGTATGTGCAAACGGTGCAAAAAACAGCCTGTCGCAAAAGCAGACGGAGAAAAACTCAAAGCCAAGCGTATCTCATCGCTCATCGATAAGATCGACGAGCTTTAACATCTATGAGCAGCAAGCTCCTCCAAAACCGTCTTCAAGCGGCACGCTCATAGAGATGAGCTCTTCTTTATCGGCTATCTTCTCACCGTTCTGAATGATCGTATAACTTACCTTCACTGAATCACGGATAGAGTTCACCGTGGTACAGTAACTCTCCAAAGAGGCACCGATATAACGCTTTGCTTTCATCGCCTCAAACGCGCCGTCAAACTCGTAAATGATATGCATTGATGCAAATTTCATCGGTACGGATTCCGTTCGCTCTATCTCTGCCTTTACAGAGTAGTTCGTCACTTCAAAACCATCCTTCTCTGCCATCATCACAAGGTCGATCCCTGTACACCCTATGATCCCCGTAGCAAAATACTCCACAGGTGTGATCTCTTTACAGTCTAAGATATACGAAGACTTTGTTGTGTTCGCTTTAAATTTTTTATCGCCAAGATACTCTACTGATACGTTCATGTTCATTCCTAAGATTTATTTGCGATAGTGTACACTATGTGACTTATATTTTACTGCAAAAGGCACATCATGGGTGTAGAAATAGAGCGAAAATTCCTTATAGATGAAACCAAACTGCCCACACTGAAAAACGGCTACACCATCAAACAGGGCTACATACAAACGGTAGATCATACCACCGTACGTATACGCATACGAGACAAAGAGGCCTTTCTCACCATCAAAGGCAAAAGCCTGGGTGCCTCACGGTTGGAGTTTGAGTACCCTATTCCTCTAAGCGATGCACAAGAGATGCTCACAAACCTCTGCCACGCCTCACGCGTAGAGAAGACACGCTACCTTGTGGA
>JBFEWI010000202.1:0-3016 GCA_041546475.1 Sulfurovum sp. | reverse complement strand
GTCGCAGATCTATCGTATCGATCACTATCTGGGCAAAGATACCGTACAAAATATCATGGCACTTCGTTTTTCAAACCGATTTTTCATGCCGTTGTGGAATTCAAACCATATTGACCATGTACAGATCACTGTGGCCGAGAGTGTCGGTGTTGAAGGACGCTGGGGATATTATGATGATTATGGGGCAATGCGTGACATGGTACAAAATCACCTGATGCAGCTGCTATGTCTGGTCGCAATGGAGCCTCCCTGTTCACTCGATGCTGACAGTGTACGTGATGAGAAGGTGAAGGTACTCCGTTCGCTTCGTATGATGTCACCTGCGGATATCGAACAAAAAACCGTACGCGCACAGTATGCCAAAGGTTCCAGTGAAGGTATGCCTGTACCGGGCTATCTTGAAGGGGACGGTATGGAAGAGAGTACCACTGAAACCTTTGCTGCACTTCGTGTAGATATCGACAATTGGCGTTGGAACGGTGTACCTTTTTATTTGAGAAGCGGTAAACGTATGAGACGCCGTAATTCCGAGATCGTGATACATTTTAAAGGGGTCCCGCACTCCATTTTTGCCAACCAGGGGAAATGCATTTCAGAAAACAAACTTGTCATTGCACTACAGCCCAAAGAGAGTATCCATCTGCAGCTGATGAATAAGATCCCGGGTCTGAGCGAACAGATGATGTTAAAACCTGTGGAACTTGAGCTCAATACGCCTTTAAAGGTTGCGCATAAACCGGATGCCTATGAGCGTTTGCTTTTAGATGTGATCCGTGCGAATCCGACGCTCTTTATGCGTTTGGATGAAGTGGAAGCCGCATGGAAATGGGCAGATGTGATCCTGGATGGCTGGGCAGAAGATATGGTACCTATGAAAAGTTACAACGCCGGAACGGATGGACCGAGCGCTGCTGTACAGCTGATCGCAAGAAGCGGCAGGAGCTGGCATGATGAGTAGAACCGTACATACTTTTAGTGAACAAGAGGCACTCATAGAGTCATTAAGTCAAAGCATACTGTCAAATCTTCAAAAAGCGATTGAGGAAAAAGGAAAAGCCTCTTTGATGGTTTCAGGGGGAAGTACACCCAAACCGCTGTTTGAAAAACTCAGAAAAGCAGCATTGGACTGGGATAAAGTATGGATAGGTCTTTGTGATGAACGATGGGTAGATGTTTCCAAAGAAGAGAGCAATGAACATTTTGTCAAAAAATATCTGCTCAAGGAAGAGGCGACCAAGGCACATTTTATAGGGATGTATTGTGAAGACAAAGATATCTATACAGCTCAAAAGGAGTGTTCAAGAAAGATGAAAGAGTTTCTTTACCCTTTCGACGTGCTTATTTTGGGTATGGGTACTGACGCACATACTGCGTCTCTTTTCCCTGAGAATATCAAACTGGAAGAGGCTTTTGATCTCAAAAATCCAGATTTCTGCATCTCGATCGAACCGAAAACTGCGCCTTATACCCGGATGAGCCTAACCCTTCATGCGATCTTGAGTGCCAAACATATCTATATCCATTTTGAAGGGAAAGAGAAAATTGCCGTCTATGAGGAAGCGATCGGGGGAGAAGACATTTATGCAATGCCTATACGGAGTGTATTGAACCAAGAGATTAAAGAGATAGAGGTATTTTACCGATGAATGAAGTTATACAAAAAGTGACAGAGAGAATTCGTGAACGCTCTTTGGAGAGTAGAGCCATTTACTTGGACCGTATTGCTTCAGCCAAAGGACACGGTGTCAACCGAAACAAACTGGGATGCAGTAATTTAGCGCATGCCATGGCACCGATGGAAGAGGGTGAAAAAACATCGCTTGCAGGGTTGGAAAGTCCCAATATCGCCATTGTCACAGCCTATAACGATATGCTCTCTGCACATGAACCGTACAAACTCTATCCGCCATTGATCAAACGTACCTTGATGGATCTGGGTGCCACCGCACAGGTTGCAGGCGGTGTACCCGCAATGTGTGACGGCGTTACACAGTCACAACCGGGCATGGAGTTGAGTCTTTTCAGCCGTGACAATATTGCCATGGGAGCTGCCATAGCGCTTTCTCATAATGTCTATGACGCTGCACTCTATCTTGGTGTGTGTGACAAGATCGTTCCGGGACTTGTGATCGGTGCTTTGGCCTTTGGCCATCTTCCCGGGGTGTTCGTACCTGCAGGTCCTATGCCTTCAGGTATCAGCAATGCGCAAAAGGCAAAAGTGCGTCAAGAGTTCGCACAAGGCAAAGTGAGCGAAGATGCGCTGCTGAAAGTGGAATCTGCTTCATATCACAGCAGCGGTACCTGTACATTCTACGGTACGGCAAACTCCAACCAGATGTTACTTGAGATGATGGGATTGCAACTTCCAAATAGCTCTTTTATCAATACCAATACACCATTACGTGAAGCATTGACCGCTCATGCTGCAAAAATAGTTGTAGAGATGACAGAGTTGAGGGGAAGTTATAAACCTATCGCAGAGATCATTGATGAAAAAAGTTTTGTCAATGCCATTGTAGGACTCATGGCAACAGGCGGTTCTACGAACCATACGATCCACCTGATCGCGATGGCAAGAGCTGCAGGGATCATACTCAACTGGGATGATTTTGATGAGATATCCAAAGTGACCCCTTTGCTCTGTAAAATGTATCCAAACGGTCAGGCAGATGTGAACCATTTCAGAGAGGCGGGAGGCATGAGTGTGGTGATCTCACAATTGCTTGAGGCCGGACTTGTGCATAATGATGTGGAGACGATCGTAGGCAAAGGGCTGGATGCCTATATCGCTGAACCCAGTATGGTCAAAGAGACTTTGACCTTTGAACCGGGTCCTAAGATATCACGTGATACAGAGGTGGTTTCAAGTATACAAACACCTTTTAGTGAAGAGGGAGGGCTGAAACTTCTTAATGGGAACCTTGGACGCAGTGTCATAAAGACCTCTGCATTGAAACCTGAACAGTACTTCATTGAGGCACCGGCGGTCGTTTTTGAATCCCAGGAGGCATTGCAG
>JBFEWI010000083.1:0-7505 GCA_041546475.1 Sulfurovum sp. | reverse complement strand
CGTATTGCAGGATTTGAACTTGCAATAACCGATGTAATCTTCTACTATAGTTCTGTTTTGTGAAAAAGGAAAGAGGGGACAAAAGCGATGGAGAGACTTTTCTTATCCCAAATACGATGTAATCTCCATCTGTGGTTCCCCTTGAGTATATATACTCAAGGAAGGCAGACAAAAGCGGTAAAGAGTATTTTAGGTGCTCTACCACTGAGCTACGTCGGACATATATATGGGCCCGACGACTGGATTCGAACCAGCGACCACCCGCTCCTGATGCGATGTAATCTTTACCTATGGTTCTGCCTTGCTTGAACATATACACTCATAGAAGATAGACAAAATCGATAGAGAGTTTTCTATGGTTTTTGCTCTACCATCTGAGCTAACTCTCCCAAAGGGAAGAGTGCCGGACTCGAACCGACGACCCAAAACTTGGCTTCGATGTATTCTCTACCTATAGTTCTATCTTTTATGAATGTATGTGTTCGGAGGGAAAAACAATTTCAGGTTAATGGATCGTAGGACTCTAATAGTTCTACCAAACCCTGTGTATTATATTTCGCTCCAGTGCTTAGGGACACCAGCCAGACTGCTTTATCGCTCAAGGTGCGAAACCGGAACTGTCGGAAACCTTTTTTTGCCAGCAGGTATGACTTGAACATACGACCTTCGTCAGTGACGACGACGCTCTACCAACTGAGCTACCACTAGCATAGTTCGGAGGAGATGACTTACTCCAGTGAATGGACACCCATCTCATCCAGCATTTAGGATGCCAACCAAAGCCTAGTTCACGATATGTGATACTTCGCCAGCCAGTTTTTTAAGTGCATGTACTTCATATGCGGGGCACTGTTCCGAGTGGGCTTCGATCCCACGGTCACACCTTGTGGGTGCTGCCTTACCAGACTTGGCTATCAGAACATCATTATATTTAGCAGGAATTAGAGTCATGAGTCTCTTCTTCCTGCAGCCTCTGAATAGGACTCGAACCTATTTTTCAACCACCAGTTGGTTCCAGGACACATGGCAGAGGGTAAGGGATTCGAACCCTTGTGCAGTTTCCCACAGACCGACTAGCAACCGGCTACGTTTGGCCTCTCCGTCAACCCTCTATAGTAAACGAGACAAAAGCGAAAAGAAGAATTTTTGGTGCCTTACCACTTGGCGACACATGCAAGCATGTGACAGGATTCGAACCTGCGATAACCCGATTAACAGTCGATGTAATTCTTTTCTATAGTTCTCGTTTGGGGGGAGGGTGATTATATCACCATAAGTCTTAAAATCTTGGTGGTGTAAACATGGCAAAAAGAAAAATTAGGATAAATATAATAATAAGTGCACCGAATCCATATTGGACTGCAGTGACAAGATGACCTAGTGTTAATTGCTGTACAGCATCTATTACGGTTGTATTTCTGTCCATTATTCTTCCTTTTTTTCATCATCGTTATCTATATTCTTTTTTAACCCTTTAACTACCTGTTTATCATAAACAGACACAGGAAAGTTACCTTGTCCGAAAACATGAACCTTTGATGCGTCAACTTCCTTGTTTGCTTTTGCTAGGTTTTTATAGAATGTTGTTTTTTCTGCAAGTTTTGATATGCATTTTTTGTCACCGCATGTTCTTGCCTTGATCGTCATGAATGGCTTTCCGCACACTTCGCAATACTCAAGATGTTTTGCTTTTTTTGCAGTAGGCTTTTTTCTTTCTTTGTCTCTTTTGTATATACAGTCAAGACAAATATTTTTTCTTGCAGCAACAGTTTGAGCAAAATCCTCTTTTGGTGCAACACCTATTTCTCCGCATTCTTTGCAAACATACCAATCTTCTGTATCTTTGAGATTTCGTATCTTTTCTTTTTGTTCTTCTGTCATGGAATGACCTTTATTTTTTACCTTTTTTCATATCATCAATAACTTTTTTTGCAGCCTCTACCGTATCAAGATCAGCCTGTTTCTGTCTCTGCTTCTCTTTAGCTTCTTTGATTGAAGTCTTTGAAAAGCCTTCATTTTGCATATAGGACAATATGCTGAGAAGTTCTCCGTTTTGTTCGCTCATCAGCTCAATGATCTCGTCGATATTTCTATCTCCATAGATCATCTTCTCCTCTTTGATGAGGTGAGGAACCCTGTCCGGTAGATTTATCAGCTCTTTATAGTCATGCCTATGCTGATCAACCCATGTCCATATTGTGCTCTTTCCTACATTGTATTTCTTGGCAAGATCTGTATAGGATACTTCACCTTCGATATGCTCACGAACAGCTAAAGCTTTGGTTCTAAGATCATTTCTGACACCTCTACCATGGGTATAGGCTGTCTTCTGTGTTCCGTATTCTTTCTTCCATTTGGAGAGCGTAACCGGGTCTATTTCTAGATCCTTGGAGATGACAGACATCTTGAGTCCCTCTTGATAGTGGAACTCCACAACTTTCTTTTTGAATGGTATAGTGAATACTCTTCGTTTACCGTTATCCACGGTTCTCATTCCATCTCTCTCTTTCTTGAGTGCTGTGATTGTTATCTTACTCATGATCGTTTTCTCCTTTTACTATTTGTTCGATTACCATGTTTCTACATTTTTCGACAGCATAATATGATGCATTTGCCCAGCATATTCTTCCTATTGCTTTAAGGTCATCCCTGTCTTTGAGTTCAGTGAAATTCTTATCCCAGAACTCTTCAAAATCAGCTATGGTTTTATTGTCCATTTTGTCATCATTTTTCATCTCTTTTGGCATAGTATATCCTTTACATTGGGTTTAAGTAAAAGTCTCAGGGTTCTGAACTTTTATCATTTAGGTTTTCAACTTTGTTGTTGAGCTTACCAGAGCCATCATTTCTGTCCAAGGGAGGTGAGGTAATGCTTTCAGGTTTGAAAGATGGCTCAGTTAAACTCAAGTTCAAAAAGTTGAACTTTCAGTTGAATGGATACCCATCAATTGCAAAGCCGATAAATGTCTTTACCAGTTCTGATTCTGCGATCATATATTGCTCGATCAAGTGTCTGGGATCTTCAAATTTTTTTAATGCATTTGAAACTGTGTCTATTGAACCCTGGCTTATGGCAACAATATTGTTGTTATCGTCAAGTACAGTTAATTGTTTTTTCATGTTATACCTTTATGATCAGTCCACGGGGAGTCGAACCCCACCAGTATGGTGGCTGGACCGTGTTCCCAACACAATGTTACTTGTGAGGGTTCTGGACTGTTAAGTGGGGAACTGATGCGTATGTGCTATAGACTGCATAGGCTCTATCCTGCATTGATCAGTATTGCTCTCCAGCTTTTAGGAGTCCCCAGTGAACACTACGCTTTGTCTTCCGACCAGTTTGTGACATTTTTCTCTATATTTTCGGAGTCTTTTTCTTTGTATCCTGACATCTGCAGGACGGTTTTGAGCTCTTCTTTTCGGATAAGCTCGTTAATGATCAGTTTCTTCATAGAAGCATCCCAATCAATCTTAGGGACTAGGTTAAGCGGGATCTTGGCAACAGGTTCCTCTATTACCATTCCCGCCTTGAGCACAAGGTATCCTTTTTTGATTTTAATGCTCACGCCATCGATATTCAGCATCGTTAGATCGCTGTACTTTTTTTAGTATCTTCTTTGGCTTCCCAAGATTCAATGAGCATTTGCTCGGCAATCTCTGCCGTAAACACACCATCAGGGTTCTCTGCAAGGTATTGAGCCTTGAGTTCCGCTACTCTGATATAGTGTGCAACCCACTGAGTCGATGCTTTGGTTCTGTAAGCCAGCTTCTCCGCATCTTCTTTGGTAACACCGTGCTCGTTAGACTGTTGCATTCTTTCTATTGCACTGAGTTTTTGTTCTGCACCCATGTTATTCCTTTAAAATTAGATAGAGTTCAGTAGCTTACTGTCCTCTTCGCAGAAGGGAGCTCCGCTCCCAAAGTGGTCCGGTCGCCATAACGGTCGTGGAATGCGTCGAACTTACGTCCGAACTCCAGAAAGTATGTTTTGTGCTATCTCTCTACACAAAGTTACTCGAAATCAATCTTTCGCCTTATATGTGTATCAAAATAGACACATCAGGAGAACCCTTAAGTTCTCCCAATGTATCTATTTATGCCCAGAGTCCGTATTCAGACTCTAGGATATTGTTTACAGTAAGTAGATCATCTTTATCTACAACAGCTCTTACATTGAATTCTCTATCCATAAGTTGACCAAGAATGTTAGACATGATATCCATCTCAAACATGTCAGCCAACACCTCTTTATATATCTCTCTTACTCTCTGAGCATCGTTAGGATGTGAACCGATAGAGTCATGGATAGTTACAGTATCGATACCTTCTACAAAGCATCTTCTGACTGTTTCTCTAAGTGCATAGCTATCCATTGAATGGATAATACCAGGTGCTAACGCAGCCTTCTTTTCAGCTTTATTGGCAACTTTTCTTTTATGCACGAAGTGGTGTCTGTTACCTGTTTCATTGGACCAGAGAACATCCTCTTCCACAACACCGTATCTTGCAGACATACATTGAGCTCCATCAGGCATTTCCCATGAATAGAGCTCTCTGTCATCTATCTCACCGATAGCTTCCATCATCAACAGTGCTATTGGAGCAAGTTTGCCCATAGCAACTTCGAATCTTGCATATACATAGTTATCTTCGTAGCTGTATCCGTTCTTTCCAAGTGTAACTTGAAGAGGAGTAAGCTTCGTTTTCTTGATACCGAAGTTCATTTCCATCTGCTCAAGGGCATTCATGTCTTCAACATTCTTTACTGCACCATTGAGTATCAATTCTTTACCTGCGTTGTAGAGTTTGGTCATAAAGATAGACTTCACGTTCTTTCTGTTGAAACATTCAACTTCAAGTGCCTTATTCAACTCTTCTGCCAGCATAGAATAAGCATCGTATCGGGTTCCCTTGAGTAATCCTGAGATCTGAGCCAGTCTCTTTGAGCCTGTTGCAACAGCATACATCTGGGTTCCAGAGTTGGTTGCATCCTGATAGACGATAAAACCTGTATCCTCTCCATCAAGTACAGAGAATTCTCTCTTCAACTTAGGGTCTTCTCTCCATGTTTTCTCATGGATAGCAAAGCCTTCAAGGGCTTCTTCTTTGGTAGCCTTGTCGTACCCTGCCTTACATGCTATATCGAGCTTCATAGACTCAGTACCAGCCTCATTTAGGGCTCTACGGTTAGCAAATTCTACCAGTGCTCTAGCTGCAGAGTTCTGTTGAACTCCGAACAGCTCACTTTGCTCATAAGTTCTGTATTTTGAGTCAATAAAGTGTTTCACGAAGAAGCCACCGTGCTGACGGATGTCATCCAGCTCTTCATAGAACTTGATCGCTCTTTCTCTCTGCCAAGGCAACATATGCTCAAGCACCATGAACTTTGCGTCATCTTCATCGTAATATTTACGAATGATAGCCTTCTCAAGCAAAGTATCATCATCAATGATATTCAACTTTGTCTGGTTCTGAATGTTAAGGAAGTTGATCACATCTTCACTAAGTTCAGGTGATTTATAGTACCAGCTTCCTGTGCTCATAAGCTTGTCGGTTGACTCTACCCCTGCAGGAGAACTTAAGAGGGCTCTACGTCCATTTACTGCACGGTATGACTCATATAGGCTTACTGTCATGTGCTCTTCCTTAAAAGGAACAGATACCATGTGGCTGTAAGCCTTGGTTCTCTTGTCTTGAACAACCTCTATTTTAACTGCACCGATATCTTTGAAGAGTTGAAGTACGGTCATTACCATGTTGTCTCTAGTTGTGGACTCAACGACAACACCTTCAACTTTTGCCGGTGTATATTTAGCAAGTCTGTCAAGCAGTGCATTCGCAACCACTGAGTCTTTAGGGCTCTCTATAACTGCTCTGGCGATATCTCTCATCATTCCTTTTACACGGAATCTGAGTTTCTTCTTGTTCCACTCTGTACTTACAAAGTAACCAAGGATATCTTTTCTATCACGAACTCTGAAGTAGTTGTGAAGTATACCTCTTTTTGCACCATCAGGTATGTCAGATTTGAATGCATCAGAGTGCATATATTTCTTTCTGTTGATCTCATCCATCTCTAGAACTTTTCTATTCTCATCCAACGACATAAGCTCCTGAGTAGCTTCATTGTAGAAGGTTACTGCATCTATAGACATTTGAGTAACTACTGAACATAAGTGATCAATATA
Source organism: Sulfurovum sp. (assembly GCA_041546475.1). GTDB lineage: Bacteria > Campylobacterota > Campylobacteria > Campylobacterales > Sulfurovaceae > Sulfurovum. The sequence continues at coordinate 1,317 of JBFEWI010000083.1, read as the reverse complement.
GTTAGCATCAAATTCTGCATCCAGGAACTCTCCGAGTCTTCTCTTGTACTCTGTCGGCTCATACATTGCATCGATATTCATTGCTTTTGTGTCTTTAGCTCTTACTTCGTGGATTCTCTTAAATAGTTCTGTTTTACTCATTACTTTTCCTTTTCATTGAGTGATTAATGGATCAATATGCATTTCAGCATACGCATGAAGGGTTCTTAGCACAATACCAATACGGTATCCGCATTGGGATAGTTAGGGTTCTCTGGCAACAGTAAGTCTGCTGCATCTCTGTGGTTTGTATAGTTTGGGTTCTTATACCCGTTCCATTTACATACCTTTTTTACATAGTTGGCACCGTGGTTTGCTCCAGATCTTACAACAACATCCATATCAGGATCTTGTGTTTGTAGATAGGCTATCAAGTCTTGTACTTTCATCATATCTCCTTATCATCATAAGTGTAATCATGGGGTTCATAAGGCGGTTCACTGTTGAATAGTTCACGTTCCCATACATTTCCCCAATAGTCAAGTTCAACTGTTAATATAAGACCATTGAGGTCTATATAGTTGAATCCCATATCCAAATATCTTTTCTCATAATCATCGCTCTTTGGGTATCCTAATCCGTCATTGGGTTCCAAGTCGAACTGCTCATCATAGAGGTATTCACCGTCTGGCCAGATGATCATGAATCTTTTGTCCTGCTCTTTCAAAGGTACTCCTTTATGCTCATTGTTGGTTTATATGTTTCGTTGATCTCTTTCCATTTTTCTTCTGCGTATTCCATATCGCAGTGACCATCCTGGTCAATCATTCCGCCTTGCTGATAGCATGCCTGTTCTTCCTGCTCATTGCTAGGATATTCCACATGGTCATATCCGCTTACACTGTTCAATATTGACAGTATCATAAAAAGTTCTTTCATTATTCTTCTCCTTCGTTCAGTATTAATCTTTTAAGTACGATAAATCTACTTACAACTCTTTCCAGGTTCTCTCTTGTTGGGTAATGCAAGTTACATGCAAATGCAACTTTGTAGTTTTGGATCGCTATCCATAATCTTGCTTTTCTCATCTTATTCTCCTTATGCTATTGACATTCTTATTGCATCAAGTGGTGTACCATTACATACTCCACCATCATCAGAGCATTCACCTACTTCAGAAGATATATCACATAGAGGATAAGTTGAATAACTATAAATATTCTCAAGTGATACCTCTATGTATATAAGATGTTCTTCATGAATGAAGTACACCTCTCCTTTGTCGCAAAGTTCAAACAGTATGTCTTTCTCTTTTTGTATTTCCATTTGGTTCTCCTT
>JBFEWI010000124.1:0-5368 GCA_041546475.1 Sulfurovum sp. | reverse complement strand
TGCAATCTCTTCTTCTGTAAGTGTAGGTTTAACTACAAACAGTGTTTCATAACAAGTCATATTGTTTCCTTTTGGTTTAATAGCCCATGTATACAGCTGTAGTTAGCTGTCCAAAAATGAGCAAGAATTTTGGAAGCGATAGTGTACTATATTATTTCTTAGCTGCACATTAGAGTGTTGTTTTCATCTTTTTGTGACATGGTAAACTTGAGATTAATAAGTATTTTTGTATTATGTAATAAAGTAAATTTATTATGAAAGGTATACATTATGGAAAGAAGAAATTTTTTACGTTTATCCGCAACATCAGCCATGGCAGTCGCTATTGCACCTTCACTTATTACTCAAAGACTTTATGCCGAGGATGGAAGTCTGTTTCAACCTTTTGAAAAAGTACAGCTCAAAGATGCTGAGGGAAATCCTATCAAAGCTTCTGCCTTGGCAGTTGAGGAGAATTATGTATTCAATTATCCGTATGTGGGTACTCCGGCTCTCATGGTCAACCTTACTTCACCGGCAGAAAAAGATATTGAACTCACAGCAGAAGACGGTACGAAATATATCTATAGGGGAGGCGCAGGTGACAAGGGTACGATCGTTGCCTATTCTGCCATCTGTCCCCATCAGTTGACACATCCCCAGCCTGAGATGAGTATGTTCCATTATATAGATGAGAAAGGTACAACAAAAGCCTATAAGGGTGGTGCGTTTGTATGTATGTCACATCTGTCTAGATTTGAAGCCAAACAAGGCGGGAAAGTCGTAGGCGGACCGGCTACACAGGGGTTGGCCTCTATTATTTTGGAAGTAGATGCAGAGGATAATATGTGGGCAGTGGCAGTGTTGGGTCCTGTGAAGTTCCAGGATTATTTCGATGCCTTTAAAGATGAGTTCAAAAAGTTCTATGGCAACAGAAGAAAAGCGAAAAAACTGACGAAAGAAGAGGCAAAAGTACAGACACTTAAAAATTTCTCTGCCGACATTATTCGACTATAAAAGTAAACTATACGATTATGGTGCACTACATCATATGTTATCGTGAGAGGATCCAAATTTGAATGAATATTTTTGTTATATCTTCAAAAATATTCATTATTGTATTCAAAAATGTTGATTTAAAGTAAACTTTTGTCATAATAGAATCACTTTATAGTATGTAAAGTGATTAACAATTTACCATTTTAGGAGGAGACATTATGGCAATGAATAGGAGAGACACATTTAAACTTGTCGGTGTTGCTGCAGCCGCTGCAGCAATGCCAGGTATTGCGACAGCAAGCGAAAAGAAATCAACCCCGAAGAAGACAAGTGGAAAATCAGTGGTGATCGTTGGCGGTGGTTTTGGTGGGTTAACCATGGCTAAAGCACTTAGAAAAAAAGATCAAAGTATTGAAGTAACCGTGATCGAAAAAAACAATATCTTCATGGCTTGTCCTTTTTCCAACACACTGCTTGGCGGCCTTGATGGCGTCAGTTTAGACACTTTTGTAGGTGACTATTTTCAGCCGGCTGGAAAGTATGACTATGATTTTGTACATGCGACAGTGACGGCTATCGATAGAAAGGCTAAGACGGTGACAACCACTGCCGGAGATATCGCTTATGATATTCTTGTCCTTTCTCCTGGTATCGCCTATGATTATGAAACACAATTCCCTACTTGGTCTTCAGAAAAGATCGCAGAAGTATCACAAGCTTGTCCTGCTGCATTGATGCCGGGAAATGAACACATCGCACTTAAACGTCAACTTGAAAATATGGATGACGGTAATGTGATCATCATACCGCCTGCGACAGGAAAGTATAGATGTCCTCCGGCACCGTATGAGAGAATAGCTATGGTAGCGAATTACCTTAAAAAAGAAGGTATCGAAGGGAAAGTAATCGCACTGGATACAAGAAACGGTAAATTTGCAAAAGGTGCAGCGTTTCAAGAATCTTGGAAAGATCTTTTCCCGGATACCATTGAGTATCACGGTTTGACCGAGGTCGTGGATATCGATACTGAGAAAAAAACCGTTACCTATAAAGTATTTGAAGATGAAGCGGATGATGAAGGTGTATTAAAGACAGAGAAGTATGAAGTGTGTAACCTTATACCTATCAATAAGTGTTCACCTGTTGTTGCTATGGCCGGTATTGAAGTCAATGGTGCAGGGTATGCCATGATGGATGGGTACAGCTTCAGATCTAAGACGGATTCAAATATTTACGTCATTGGGGATGCAGTGAGTCATGGGATTCCGCCAAGCGGACAAACAGCTATATGGGCAGCGCATAGAGCAGCAGGACAGATCACTGATCAACTGAATGCCAAAGCAAATGATCCTAAAGCAGGTCTTCCTGCTAAAGCGGCAAATGTATGTTACTCCATGGTAGGTGGGAAACCAGAAGAGGCGATCATGGTGACACACACTTTCTCAGCAGATCCAAGCGGTAAACTCGTAGGTAAAGGAAATGTACCTAAGCCAAAAGACGGTGGCGGTAAATTCAGATCCAAAGGTACTGCAAAAGCCACGAGAGAGTGGTTTGGTGGAGTCATGAGAGAACTCTTCTCTTAATAGGTCATCTTTTTAATGATTTGCACTCATCTTTAAAAGGTGAGTGCAGTTCTGGCACTAAATGCCGATACCCCCGTCGCTAAAGTGTAAGTGGGGTGCACATACTGACGTATGCTTCTTTACTCAAACCATCAAATCTAAATACAACTTATTAAAAACCTTAACCTATTAAATTTTCCAAAAATAAAATAAAAATTATGTTTTATAGATAACCTTGAAGCTTGATCAGCATACTGTAGACCAAGACCTCTTTTTGTGTAGCGGAAGCCTTTTTGATGAGTATCTCACTCTCCAGTAAATGTTCAAATATCTTCAGCAACGCAGCAGATTTTACACGTAAAGCCAATTGTGCCTTTTGTTCTTCTATCTGCTTGGGCAGTTTATAGCCCAGTATGGCAGCTGAATCTACATGACCATGGAGTTTGATATAAGCATGGAACAAAAAGATCTGATTAACAAAATATTGTGTGGAGCGAAGCAGTGACGCTTCATCTTCACCCAGATCAAGCAGTTTGGTGATGGTTGCAGTGATAGGTTTTTTGTTAAAAAGGTCTATGAGCAGCTGTTCTGTTGCCAGGGGAGCGGTCGAGTAGACAAGCCGATCGATATCCTTACTTGTGACCTTCATTCCCAGAATGGCAAGTTTCTCCAGTTCATTGGCACAGAGTGCCAGGTTGTTATTGAGCAGGAGCATCAGATGCTGCAGGGCATAGTGGTCGATGTCAAGATGTATCTGCTGTGCCTTTTGCTGCAGCATAGCGATACCTTCACGAATGTTGGGTTCGAAAAACCGTACCCATACACCGCCTTTTTTCTCACTGAAGGCTGTTTGCATGCTCTTTGCATCTTTGGGGGCACCCGCATAGGCGTAAAGGAAGTAGTTGTCCTCACTTTTATTGGCAAGTTCTATGAGAATATCGAGCTCTTTTTTGGGTATTTTTTTCTCATGTTTGACCACTACCAGATTGGTACCGCCGAACAGAGAGGTTTGGGAAAGAAAATTCTTTGCCTGTTCAAAATCCCATTCATCGTGATAGAGAGTGAGCATACTCTCTTTTGCATCCGTTTTTTGTATATAGATATCGATGTAATGTTCTATGAGATAGTCATTTTCACCATACAACAAGACAGCCTTCGGTAAAGCCTGCTTGAGTCTTTGGTCAAATTCTCTTTGGTACATTAGGCTAACCCCATTTCATCTTTACTCAACTTTTCAACGAATTCGACCATGATGATGGCTTGTGGGATATTGACTTCATTGATCTTGACCCTTACTCTGTCAAAAAGCATCACATTCTCACCCCTGAGATGTACGGTAACCCCTTGGATCTCACCTAAGAGTACAGCTTTAGCACTCTCTTCCACTTCGACGATCTCTGCTTCGAAGATCTCACCTAAGTGTGTTGCTGCCCAACGTGCAAATTTACGGTCCCTAAAGTCCCATTCTGCTTTGGTCTCTTCTCTTTCCAGTTCACTGACCCTTGCACAGAGAGGTTCTATATTTCTTAAGAGATAACTCGCCTCTTCGGGCTCATCATGCAGTTGTGTCTTGATAAGACGGTGCAGTATCAGATCTGAGTATCTACGTATGGGTGAGGTAAAGTGGCTGTAGTGGCTAAAGCCAAGTCCAAAGTGCCCCACGTTTTCAGCCGAGTAGCTTGCTCTCTTCAAAGATTTGATGATCATCGCATCGACTTCGGAGGAAAGGCCCATTTTTGCTGCTTCTTTTTGTATGGCACGTATAAGCGAAGGTGAGTCTTCATACTCTTCAACATAGAGACCGATAGATGCCAGCTCACTTAGTAAATCTTCTATTTTTAGAAGTTGCGGAGGTTCGTGTATACGAAAGATACTGTCACCTTCACCGGTAAAACGTTTCGCTGCAGCTTGGTTGGCCAGGAGCATACACTCTTCTATAAGAGAGTGTGATGGCGTCCCTGTTTCTATCTCTGTACTTACGAGCAGATGTGCTGCATCGATCGTAAGTTTGATCTCTTCGGATCTAAAGTCAAAGCCATGTTTGAGTCTTTCATTACGCAATCTGACCGTTATTTTTTGTAAAGGGAGCAGCCATGTGAGGATCTGGCCTACTGCATCCGTGACACCCGCCGTCCCATTTTCCAATATATCATCGATATTGTCATAATTAAAACGGTGCTTTGAGTGGATGATCGCTTCAAAGAACTCTTCTTTTAACGGTTTTAGGGTTGCCCTGTCCAATGCTATCTTCGATACAAAGGCAAGTCTGTCTACTTTGGGTTTGAGTGAACAGATATTTTCACTGAGTTCACGGGGGAGCATTGGAAAAGATTTGTGTGGCAGGTATGTGGTGAAACCTCTTTTTTTTGCCTCTTTGTCTATGTTGGTAAAGAAAGGCACATAGTGACTGACGTCAGCGATGGCAACATAGAGTGTATACGCTTCCATATCAAAATAGATAGCATCATCAAAATCTTTTGCAGTCACCGGGTCAATCGTACAGAAATCCAAATGTGTAAGGTCCACACGGTCAGTATGTTCCTCTTTGGTGACTTCCACTTCAACCTTCAGTGCATCAGTGACACACTCTGTCGGGAATTCATCTTCACGTTCATAGAGTGCAAGAGAGATCTTCTCATCAACCTTAGGGTCATCCAGGGTTCCCATGACTTCAAGTACTTTATCTGTATCAACATCTACTTTCAACACGGTTCCCAGTTTAAATGCTTTGAGGTCCATACCTTCCATCGCAGCATGCGTAGGTTCTCCTGTACGGATGTTAAGGATAAGGAAATTACCCGATTCGTCTCTATGTGTATAAGCGATAG
>JBFEWI010000134.1:0-5101 GCA_041546475.1 Sulfurovum sp. | reverse complement strand
TTGTCCGGCATTGATGATGATCTCTGCTTCTTGTGCGTGGTTTTTAGCATTGAGGATATTATGAGCGATCTTCTCTTTTTTCAGTCGCTCATGGATCATTTCAGATTTTTCAATAGAAGCTGTACCTATGAGTACCGGCTGTCCTTTTTCATTGAGTTCTTTTACTCTTCTTACCACAGCGTCCATTTTTTCACGTTCTGTGTTGTAGATAAGGTCATTTTTGTCTAATCTGGCGACAGGAACATTGGTAGGGATAGAGATAACATCCAAATTATAGATCTGAGAAAATTCAGTCGCTTCAGTTTGTGCTGTTCCCGTCATACCGGCAAGCTTTTCATAGAGTCTGAAGTAGTTTTGATACGTGATCTCAGCCAGAGTTTGTGACTCTTCCTGAACTTCCACACCTTCTTTGGCTTCAAGTGCTTGGTGTAGACCTTCTGAATATCTACGACCTTCAGAGAGTCTACCTGTAAATTCATCAACAATGATAATTTCGTTATTTTGTACCACATAGTCCACATCTTTTTCAAAGATATAGTGTGCTTTAAGTGCCTGGTCAAGGTGATGTGAAAGAACAGCATTTTCCAGGTTATAGAGGTTTTCTACTTCAAAGAGATCTTGCGCTTTTTGCAGCCCCTCTTCTGTCATGATTATGGTTCTGTTCTTCTCATCCACGATGAAGTCACCCGTGGTCTGTTCTGGTTCACCCGGTTTTGTCTCTATCTTCTCTCCACGTTTCATCTGCTTCGCGATCGCATCAGCCTTGGCATAATGGTTGTGTTCACGCTGTGTTGGTCCTGAGATGATCAACGGCGTTCTGGCTTCATCGATGAGGATGGAGTCCACTTCATCCACGATGGCAAAATGGTGTTCACGCTGTACCTTCTCTTCTACTCTTACTTTCATGTTGTCACGAAGGTAGTCAAAACCATACTCGTTGTTCGTTCCATAGGTGATATCGGCATCGTACTGCGCTTTTCTACCCATATCGTCATGGATATCCGCCGTGATACATCCTACACTGTATCCCAGGAACTCATAGAGTTGACCCATCTCTTCGGAGTCTCTTTTTGCAAGGTAGTCATTCACGGTAACGACATGGACACCTTTCCCTGTCATCGCATTAAGCACGACTGCCAGTGTCGCTACGAGTGTTTTACCTTCACCTGTCTTCATCTCTGCGATGTTCCCGTCGTTAAGTACCAGTCCTCCGACCATCTGTACATCATAATGCCTCATACCCAAAGCCCGTTTCGCTGCTTCTCTAGTGATAGCAAAAGAGTCATACAGTACATCATTAAGTGTTTTGCTACCGCTTTGTACGTCACTTTTCAGTGTTCCAAATGCCGCTTTGAGTGCTTCATCATCCATTGCTTCATACTGCGCTTCAAGCAGATTGATGGTCTTTACTTTTTTGAGATAGTTTTTTACGATCTTGTCATTTTGTGTGCCAAAGAGTTTAAGTACGCTTTTTATCATTGTAGGTTGTGCCTTTGCATAAATTGGGATTATTTTATCCAAATAGCGATTAATATTCCGTTAAGAAAAGGAGAGTGCTTGACACGGTTGTTTCACAATTTTATGACAATATGACAAATATTAACACTCTGCAAGTGCTATTTTGGTATATTTCAGGTTATAGGAAGGAATAAGAATGAGACTATTATCGTTACTGCTATTGGCATCTTCTTTGCTCTTGGCAAGCATAGAACTCCCAGAAAATTTTCAAGCAGATTTTATACAGAAAATCACCAATACAAAAAACAAAGTGATCACATACAGCGGCAATGTACGTTTTTCAAATGGAACACTTTTCAAATGGAGCTATAAGGAACCGACACAAAAAGAGGTATGTACCGATGGTCTGGAACTGCTTGTGGTAGATCATGATCTTGAGCAGGTCTCTGCCTATCGTATATCCAACGGTATCAATATCGCCAAGATAGTCAAAGAAGCAAAACTGCACAGCAAAAATATCTATGTGGCAGAGTACGAAAACAAAACCTACACCATACAGGTCGACACTCAACAAAAACTGCACAGTATCGCCTATTTTGACGACCTGGATAACAAAGTGCAGATACTCTTCAAACAGATGAAGTATGGAAAAGGAAATTTACCTACACAGAGTATGAAGTGTAATTACCCTATAGACTATGACATGATACAAGGATAAGTATGCAAGAGTTAGTGATGAAAATAGCGAATGATTCTACGTTAATGCTGATGGCAGGTCTGGCATTGGTCGTACTCCTGGTCATTGTGCTTGTCGTTGTGCTTTCTGCCATGAAGGTCAAAATATACAAAGACAGGTTTTGGAACACCAAGGTTGATAACCAGGAGAAAGCAGAATATATCTCTGCACTGGAGCATGAGCTTCAAGCCTATAAAATCAAAAATGCCAGCAATGAGCAGGAGTTGCAACAGTTTGCAGAGACGAAAGATGCACTGAGATCGACCAATGAGACGCTTAGTGCTTTGCAGGGAAAATACAATGAGTTGGAAAAAACACTCAGCCAGACAAAAGCACAGCTGGAAAGTGCCCAGGGGGTCTATGCAACATTGTTAGAAGAGCATAACACGCTCAAAGGCCGTCAGGATGCCATCCTTGAAGAGAACAGCAAGTACCGCACGAACAATGCACGTCTACTGATGAAGCTGGAGAGTGAAGAGAGGCATCTCTCTGCCCAAAAAGAGATGATGCTCAACCATAAAAAAGAGATCAAAGATGAGCTGGAAGCATTGGCTAAAAAAGTGTTTGACGGAAATTCCCAAAAGTTCGCAGAGTTCTCAAAAGAGAACCTGGACAACATGATCAAACCGCTTCAGACACAGATCACAGAGTTCAAAAAACAGGTAGCGGACACGTACAACACAGAGAGCCAGGAGAGGGCAGTGTTGAAAAATGAGATCCATTCACTCAAAGAGCTCAATAAAAAGATCAGTAAAGATGCGATCAATCTGACCAATGCACTCAAAGGTGACAGCAAACAGCAAGGGGTCTGGGGTGAAATGGTACTTGAAAATGTACTGGAAGCCTCAGGACTCCGTAAAGGGTTCGAATTTGAACGTGAAGTGAGTCTGCGTACAGATGATAATGAGATCTTACGACCGGATGTAGTGGTCCATTTACCGGACAACAGAGATGTGATCATTGATGCAAAGACATCGCTTGTGGCCTATGAACGTTTTGTGAATGCAGCAGATGATGATACTAGAGCACTCCATCTTACGACACACTTGAACTCCATCAGAGCACATGTCGAAGGACTTGCCAATAAGAATTATGAACGTCTCAAAGAGGTCAATACCCTGGATTTCATCTTTATGTTCATGCCTATAGAGGGTGCACTGGCTGTGGCCTTGGAACATGACAGCAGCATTTATGACAATGCCTTTAAGAACAAGATACTGCTTGTCGGACCGACCACACTGCTCGTAGCGATGAGAGCCGTTGAAAATGTTTGGAAATATGAACGTCAAAACCAAAATGCGCAAGAGATAGCCAGAAGAGCAGGTGCCATGTATGACAAGTTCGTCGGTTTCTCTGAAGATCTGATGAAGATATCCAAGCAGATCGACGGCATTCAGAGCAGTTTCTCTGCAGCACGAAACAAATTGAGTGACGGTAAAGGAAACCTTGTAAGACAGGTGGAACAACTCAAAGAACTGGGTGCACAGACCAACAAGCATATCCCTAAAGGTTTGGGAGGTAGTAAAGATGACTAAACAAAATATCAACTACACCAAAGAGCTTCCAGAGTATAAAAAGAAGCCTTCCAAAGTCTTCAAGAAATCCGGAAAGATAGAAGAGGAATTTTATGAAAAGGAGTCTCTTAAACTGCAGTATGAACTGGTCAAACTTCAAAAATGGGTGATCGACCATGGCAAAAGAGTTTTAGTGATCTTTGAAGGTATGGATACGGCAGGAAAAAGTTCCTCCATTAAAGAGTTCAACAACTATCTCAACCCAAGGGAAGCGCGTTCGGTCGCTCTGCCCAAACCAAACTCAAAAGAGTTGGGACAGTGGTATTTCCAGCGTCACTTGAAACAGATACCCAATGCCGGAGAGATCGTATTTTTTGATAGAAGCTGGTACAACAGGGCAGGGATAGAACAGGTTTTTGGTTTCTGTACACAAGAACAGCATGACCACTTTTACAGACAGGTGAACGGTGTGGAGGAGATGCTGATAGATGATGGTGTGCTCATTTTCAAATTTTATTTGAACATTACGCATGAAACAGAAAAAAAACGTCTCAAGGACAGAGAAAATGACCCGCTCAAAGGCTGGAAACTCTCTAAATTAGACTACTTGTCCCTTGATGCTTATGATACTTATGCAAAGTTGCGTGATAAAATGTTTAAACTCTCCGGTACTGCACATGCTCCCTGGTGTGAACTGGATGCCAACGATAAAAAAAGAGCACGTCTCAATGCGATCAGGTATTTACTCTCGAACATCGCGTATAAGGGTAAAGATAAAAGTCTCATTACCGGTGTAGATAAAAAAATAGTCAAATTACATAACAAAGGAGAATATTATGGCAAATGTAACCATATGGCATAACCCGAGATGCTCAAAATCAAGAAACGCAGCGGCACTTTTAGAAGAAAAAGGTATCGAAGCAGAAGTAGTAAAATACCTGGATACACCTCCTAGCAAAGAAGAACTCAAAGCAGTACTTAAAATGCTGGGTATCTCTGCGAGGGAACTGATGAGAACCAAAGAAGCCATCTACAAAGAGTTGAATCTAAAAGAGGAGACTGATGAGGATAAACTTATAGAGGCGATGGTAGAAAATCCTAAACTCATTGAGAGACCTGTTGTCATCAAAGACGGTAAAGCGGCCATCGGTCGTCCTATCGAAAATATTATCGATCTGATCGATTGATCTCTTCTATCTAAAGGGTTTTATCTTCTAAAGACCCTTTAACCATATTTTCTGACACTTTCAGACCATTATGTTAAAATGCCGATAATTATTTACAAGGATCAGATATGCTTAGTACAGTCAATTTAACACAGCGCTATGGAAAAAGAGTGCTTTTTGATAAGATCAATATCACATTAGATGCAGGTAAACGCTATGGCCTGATC
>JBFEWI010000153.1:0-4472 GCA_041546475.1 Sulfurovum sp. | reverse complement strand
GTATATGATCCTAAAGGCTCACAGAAAGCAGGAAACGGGGCATATTTCGATGATTATGATGAAGCCTATGCCTTTACCTTAAACTATGGCAAAAGCGGCTCAAATGCTAAGGAAATAGCAGCAGCTGAAAGAGTGTTGGCTTTTGGATCGAAAGACTTAGGTGGTGCATTGGGTGGTCTTACTCTTAATGAAGCGGCTATGATGTACGATGAACAGTTCTTAGGCAGGGAACTTACAGCACAGGAAAAATGGGCAAGACGTGTCCTTTCTGCTGCAGGTGGTGCATATGCAGGACGTAAGTTCGGCGGAACTAAAAACAGTACAAATATCTTCGTAGGTGCAAAGGCTGATGAAGCAGGTGCATTCTCAAACCTTGCAGATAAAAAGGTGAGAAGATGGATCGATGATTCTGCTGCAAAAGTCAAGGATCACAAGAGAACACCTGAAATGCTTCTTCCTAAGATCAAAGACGGTCACACAAGAAAAGCATTGAAAGATTGGGTGTACGGAAAAATCAAGAAAGAGGAAACACTTGATCCTAAGATTGATCCGTATTGGGATAAACTTGAAGCAGATTACAGAGCAGCGATCAAGAATGATGATCCTATGCTAAAAGAGATCGAAGATGAGCTTGATGCGTTAAGATGGTTGAAGAATAAAAACTTCGTAGAGGGAAGATTCAGAAAAGATGGTGCATATGATCTTAAAGATGTACTTGATCACGAAGCACTTTACAAAGAGTATCCTGATCTTAAAAAATGGGGTAAGCTGCAGATCACATTCAGCGATCTTGAAAAAGGTGTACAGGGTGTATTCGATGGTAGAAATCAGATCACTCTTAGTGCAGATATGATAGATGATGCGAAGAAGATAAAAAGCACGATTCTTCACGAAGTACAGCACAAGATTCAATCAAAAGAGGGTTGGGCAAGAGGTGGATCGCCTGAAGAATTCAGAAACTTCTCTGAAAAAGTATACTTCGGTAGACGTGACAACATCATAAATTCATTGAATGAATGGCAAGATGTTCGCGATTGGAACTTATTCAAGCAGGGGCTGATCAAGTACGATGATATTGAACTTCCTTTAAGACAGGAAATCAACACAGGCAAACCTATGCCAAAATCAGAGTATGTTACAAAGATGCTTCAAAATGAACAGGACTTAGGCAACTTTGCGAACTACAAGAAGAACCCTGAAATGGCAGTAAAAAATGCTGAAGAAAAGATCAAAGAGTATAGACAAAAGCTTGATGATTTTATGGCAAATGAACAAAGACCTGAATCTGCACACAGTCAATATGAAAGACTTGCAGGTGAGCAGGAAGCAAGAGCTACACAGGCGGCACTTGATTACCCTGATCTTGAACCGTATGCAGCATTGAGAAAAAAGGAAAAAAGACTTCCTGAACCTATCGTAAAAATGGACGAAGCTACAGCAGGATCAATGAGTAGAGAAAAGCCTATGTATGATGGCGATGCTTCACTTCCAACCGTGAAAGGTCTGAAAGAGATCAAGAAGATAGACGGCTTCTCATCACAGGGATTCAAGCAGCCGCTTCATCTTCCAAACGGTGACAGGATCAGCGGGTACAATGATGCTGAAAGATCGGTTCTTTACGGGTATGATAAAAATGGAGAAGCATTCACTATCGGCAGACAGGAACTTGATGATCAGTTCAGAAACGGTACAGGCATATTCAAAGATGCGGGTGAAACAGGGATCAAGATTCAATCAAACCCTGTGGAAGCTTTGAGATTCATTGCTGAAGAAATTCCATTATCTGTGATGAACGGATTCGATTGGACTGTAAGAAAGATTCAAAAAGCACTACTGAAAGGTAAAACCCTTGATGAGGTGTTGGGTGATATGCTTAAGGCTGAATCAGACAATGAACTGATCGACACAATCAAAAAAGCTGTGGTGCAGGACTACAGACTTTCGGATCAATACTTAGCACTTGCAGATCAGGCACAGATCGCGATCAAAAAAGGTGAAGCCGAAGCACACAAGATATTCGAAATGCTTAAGGATATTCCTGAAGATGATCTCACAAAGGTTCACGACTTTGTAGCAGGTGAAACGAATGTGATCCCTGAAGCATATTCTGCACTTGCACAGGCAGCAAAAAGAGCGATCAAAGCTAAGACACACGAATTGGTTTCATTGGGGCTTTTACCTGAAGATATTCTTCGTGCATATCAGGACGGGTATGTTCACCGTGAGTACGCGAAGCATATCAAAAGAGCAGTTGCAGATATGTTCTTCAATAACCAAAAGAAACTTGCAGCAGGGTACAAAAGAGGTAAGACTGAAACGATCAGTTCTGCAGACTACGATGCCCTTGTAGAAGCGGGTGAAGTTGGTGATAGTATCAGAACACACAAATACGTCTTTGAGGGCAGAACACCTACAGGGAAAGTAAAAGTTCGTAGAGATTGGACTAAGGCAGAACGTGAAGAAATGGGTGAGGTGACTAATGCCGCCTTTACTGTTCCGAACACTATCGTCAAGCTGCAGCGTGATATTGCATACGGTAACTTCCTTTCACAGGTTGCAACCGATCCTGCACTTAGGGATTCTGTAAAGACTGCAGATGATCTTGCAGAGTATTTAGGGGTAGCAAGTGCAAAAGATATTCCTGAATCAGGAACAGGGTTCGTCAAGCTATCAGGCAGACAGTTCGGGAAGCTTGATGGTATGTATGTTGAAGAAGCTGTGGCGAATGACATCAAAGGGTTCAAAAGTTCTCTTTTTGGTGACGATAGACAGGTATTCGAAGCGTGGAAAACTTTCTTAGGTGAATGGAAAGTAGCTAAGACGATCAAGAACCCAACGGCACATATGAACAACTTCCTGTCAAATGCCGTGATGAGCTACTATGCAGGGATCAAGCCGTCTGATGTAGGTAAGAATATGGCAGGTGCGATCAATGAGATCAGAACCAAAGGGCGGTATTTCAAGGAAGCAGAAGAAGTAGGTCTGTTCGGAAGATCAAAGCTTGAAGATATTCGTAGACTTGTAGATGTTCCAACTCAAAAGGTTCGCGGTGCTGCTTCTAAAGTTGCACGTAATGTGTACCTATCCGAAGATTCAAAGTTGGGTAGTGCGGCATTCAAGCTGTATGAACTTGAAGATGATGTAGCAAGACTATCTCTGTTTATGCACTACAGAAAACAGGGTATGACACAAAGAGAAGCGATGAAAGCTGCAGGGCAGGTAGTATTCGACTATACAAAAAGAATGCCGCCATTGCTTAGAGGTCTTAGAGATTCGGGCTTAGTTCCATTCGTTTCGTGGACGTACAAGAGTTTACCTTTGATGTTTAATACCCTGTTCCAACGTCCATCAAGATACGCTGCTGCAGTAGGTGCTTATGTGCTTATAGATGAAATGATCAACGGTGATAGTGAGAAGCCTGAATTTATGCGTGGTAAGTACATCACAGTAAACAGATCAGGGAAAGAATCACAGCAGCTTAGAATAGCATCTATGACACCTTACTTCGATTGGTTCACAGAACCTACTGAAGCATTGAAGCAGCAGATGATCGGCGGTGTGCCTTTGAAGCCTGTAGAATTTGCAACAGGTAGACAGCTTTGGAACGATCAAAAGATCACATACCGTGACGGCGGTGAAGCGGTTCTTGATTATGGATTATGGACTGCAAATAACGTGTTGCCTACACCTGCATATCTAAGCAAGGTGTATAACGTTGGAGAAGCCATCGCGAATGATGGTAGACAGCCTAAGCGTAATAAGTTGTTCAAACCACGATCTACAGCAGAAGCTGCAGCAGGGTTATTCGGATTCAACGTAAGAACTTACGATCAAGCCGAACAACGGAAACGTGATAGGGAAAAAGCCCGAAAAGAGCTTAAGAAGAAGTAGGGCTATTTGCCCGTACTTCCAAAGCCGCCTGTACGTTCTTTGTCTGTGTGTACACCCATAAGATGAGTTTCGTGCTTACATAGCATTATCTGCCCGATCTTATCACCTTTTTCAATTTTGTATTTTGTCTGCATATGGATATGATAGTTATCATTGTTTAGAGGATCACCGTAACCTTGAAATACACGAATACCATTGATAGGATTATGAATAATCATTTTGATCTCTTTTGAATAATCCATATCTATGATCCCAACACCATTAGGCAGGATCAATCCGTCTTTACCTAAAGATGATCTTAGCTGAAGCTGCATATAGTGAGAGTTCATAAACTTATCAAACTCTGTAGCATTCAATGCCCCATCTGCTGTAAATTGAACTAAGTCACCATCTTTGAATTCTGTTCCAACATCATAGGTAAAAAGTTCTCTGATCTTATCAATGTCGATCTGAACACCTAATCCAACCATAACTGTTTGCCCTGCTTCAATTACTGCAGAGTGTGCAGCATACAGATCAATACACGCAGCATTTTTTGAACCTTTGGTAGGTTCGCAACCTTTTGTTATTGCTTTTAACAT
>JBFEWI010000257.1:0-1902 GCA_041546475.1 Sulfurovum sp. | reverse complement strand
GTCTTCTAGTTTCATTTAGTAGATACTGTACCTTACATAAAAAACGATCTTCGTTTTTTTGTTAGGTAAAGGGTAGTCTTTATAGGCGATACGTATCACGTCCAAAGTATTTTGGTCCAGGGCTTGATGGCCTATATGTCTTTTTAACTTAAGATCGGTGATGTCACCGTTTGGATGCAGATAGAATGAGACGACATTGGTTCCCTGCTGTCTTGTACGCACGGCAACCTCCGGATATCCGTTTCGGGTCAGTGTACGTTGCGTGATAGCGTGGATGGTTCCCAGGTTGTTTTTGATGAACTTTTTTTGTGTTTCGCTGTAGCTATCGAACTCTTTCCCGTAAAGCTGATCGATCATTCTTGCACTATAACTGCCTGAAGATGATGGTCGACTGGGTTTTGAAGGATACATCGATGTACCGGAACCCATAAGTGCACTGGCAAGCGGGTCACTTGAACGCTTAGGTTGTCTGTACTGTTTTGTCTTTTTTACGACACGTTTTTTCTGCACCTTTTTGAGAGTTTTCTTCTTCACTTCTTTTTTAACGATCTTTTTAACAGGCTTTGGTACGGTTTTGGTGACATTATTTTCTTCTGTGCTCTGCTGGGCAAAGATCTTTTTACTCTCATCTAATTTTTTTCTCTTTACAGGTTGCACTGTTGCTTCTTTTGGTTTCTGGATGAGAGGTTCGGGGATGGGCGGAGTGACTATGGGTTTAGGCACAGGTACCAGTTTTGGTTTAGGGGGTGGAGGCGTAACGATCTGTTGCAGATTCAGGCTTATCTTCTTCTCTTGTCCCTGAGGGGGCAGTAAGATGATCTCTTTCCAGTTTATCATAAAAAGTAGCAAGATCAGTAAATGTAACAATAAAGAGAGCAATAATCCTTTCAGCGTTCTGATGATACTCTCCTTGTATATAGCCCTAAGTGCCGTTAGTGTATAATCTTTGCAATTATACATTATGAGGATTAATAACATGGCATATGACAAAAGTATAACGGCATTTGAAGATGCATACAAAGTGATACCCGGAGGTGTTGACTCACCGGTACGTGCATTTTCAGGAGTAGAGGGTACACCACCGTTTATCCAAAGAGGTGAGGGGGCTTACCTTTTTGATATTGACGGGAACAGATATATCGACTATGTACAAAGTTGGGGACCGCTCATCTTTGGTCATGCAGATGCAGAGATCGAAACGTCTGTTATAGAAGCAGTCAAAAGAGGATTGAGTTTTGGTGCACCTACTACTATAGAGACAGAGCTTGCCAGTGAGATCGTTACGCTTTTTGACAGCATTGACAAAGTACGTTTCGTCAGTTCCGGAACGGAAGCAGTGATGTCTGCCATACGTTTGGCTCGTGGGGTTACAGGCAGAGAGAATATTGTGAAATTTACAGGATGTTATCATGGTCACTCTGACTCACTGCTTGTACAGGCAGGTTCGGGTCTGGCTACATTCGGGTCTCCGTCAAGTCCTGGGGTACCTGCGGATCTTACCAAACATACACTCCTGGCAACCTATAATGATATAGAATCCGTATTGAAGTGTTTTGAGGAGTCTCCGGACGGTATCGCTTGTGTGATCATTGAGCCTATAGCTGGAAATATGGGTCTTGTACCTGCGGATGAAGCATTTTTGGAAGAACTTAGATGTCTCTGTACAAACCATGGTGCACTACTGATCTTTGATGAAGTCATGAGTGGGTTTAGAGCTTCGCTTAGAGGAGCCCAAGGTATTTCAAGTGTGAAACCGGATATGGTGACTTTAGGTAAGGTTATCGGTGCAGGTATGCCTGTGGGTGCATTTGGTGCATCAGCACAGATCATGGCACACCTTTCTCCTGAAGGTCCAGTCTACCAGGCGGGAACGCTTTCAGGTAATCCTGTGGCAATGGCAGC
>JBFEWI010000117.1:0-5664 GCA_041546475.1 Sulfurovum sp. | reverse complement strand
GCATACGCTTTTATAGGATCAGTCAGTTCGAAATGTCTTCCCGTTATACTTTTGTTCATAATATATCCTTAATATTAAAGTATAGATATATCGCTATATCCATACTTAATTTTAACTTAAGATACTTAATGAAAGGTAAATAGAAGAGAGTTTTTATCTCTTATTAGTCAGCACTGATATACCCTGTCTCAGTCGCAATAGTTACAGTAAGAGGGTTAATCGATGCATCCGCAAAGCCAAACTGGATCTCACAATCTGCATCCATGTATTCATCATAGTCATTGTCGGCATCACCTACGTCATTATGCGGTCTGCCGAGATGATCAAAAGCGATATGTTGTGCATCATTACACGCTTCTGAAAAGGTCATACTGTTCACACCGTATTGTTTCCCAATGAATATATTGGGACTTTCATCGGAGTCTATATCTGTATCCCCACCTAAATTATACATGTATTTACCGTTGGCTGGATCGATGGCACTTTCATCCTTATCTACAAAACCATCTTTATCATCGTCAAATGAAACAGTATAGAAGTTAGCCAGATTATTTCCTGATGTTGAAAAGCTGATCTTCCAAAGCTTCTTCTGCCAATTTGGATCTGATGGATCAGTTTTGTCATCATTGAGTGCCAAGTGCTGTGTATAGCGGATGGCAGCAAGAATGTTATCTTTGGCTTCCTGTCTGAGATCCCGGTCCATTCTCGGCAGGGCTAATGCAGCTAGTATACCCAATACAACAATGACAAAGACAAGCTCAAGCATAGTAAAAGCTTTGGTGTGTTTATGTAATGTTCTCATATCTTTTGCAAGCTCCTTCTATGGTAAGTGATATCAGGTGCACCGGCACCTGCAGGATGGTCCAAGTCTTTATAGCTGACAAAGACATCAACGATGATACTGAGTGGGGATTTTTCCGTGACTACACCATTGCTCAGCGTATTACAGCTACCATCTAAATCGCCATTCCCGATATAAGAGATAGCTACATTGATATTGTACATATCTGCTACACCGTCGCCATCACTGTCACCATACGCTCCTGTGATGTTGTTGAGACAGTTCCCAGTCGTGTGTTCATTTGCCGTCACAGCCATAATGGCATACTCTGTATAGCTCTTTGCAAGAAGCATGGATTGTTCACGCTGGAACTGAGCAGTCGTGCCTTTGACCATCTTACCTGAGAGACTGAGTATAAATGCCGCTACCGTTGCCATAAGAACGATGATAAAGATCGCTGTTAACATTGAAAATGCTTTTCTCATTAGAATACCGCCTTTTCTTTACAAGCTGTGATGTTGACATCTGCACTGATCGCTTCTTGTTTGCAGATCTTAAACCTGATGGTACGCCCTGCACCTTTAAATTTAAAAGTACTGACATTTTCCATGATCAGAGATCTTGGAGTATTATTGTTGATTGCTACTGCAGGAGTAGGTGCGAAATTGTAGTATAGATAGAGATGACCATCTGCGGGATCTACCATTAAAGCATAAGAGCTCCATGCCAGTTTGTAATGCTCTACTATTCTTGATGCATTATTGTCAAGTGTAATGGTTTCACCTGAAGCTGTCGCTATGTAATGCGGTGTGTTGTCTTCAGGAAAATAGATCGCTGCATCGCCAATAGTTTTAGTATCATTTGAAAGATTGTCAATGATCTCATCTGTCAATTCCAACTTAGATCCGGGTGTTGAAAGATTATTCTCCGTACTGACATTGATATCACAAAACCCGCTCCAGCCTATTTTGTTGTCAGTACTATCATAGATGTTAAAACTGTCCGTGTCACTGCCAACCCACTGCAGTCCTTTATAAATATCTCCATTGGCACCTGCTAAACCTGCTTCAATGGATTCATAGGTATCATCATTTTTTATTCTATAGACAGTTCCGGGTATGGCTGAGGCCAGTCTGTTTGCTATCTGTGTGGCGGCTAGTTCCGTTTTAAGTGTGGCACGATGTTCTGCTCTTTGAACAATATACCCTTCGTAGACTTTGGCGATCATCTCTGCACCTATGGAGGCTACGATACCGAGTATGACGATGACAAAGACAAGCTCAAGCATACTGAAGGCAGGCGTAAATCGGTTATGTTTCATACTAAAATTTCCTCTCTTCAAGTTTATATCCTCCTATGTTACAGCTAAATGCATGTAGGGTGATCTTTTTTGCAAGCTCATCCACACCACTGTCACTTGTCAGGGTAACAGTGATGGATTTGATATTGGTTGTAGCTCCGGCATCTGTAAATGAAGGATCAAATGTGATTGTTGATTGGTTGTAATTTGCATTGTCACTACTGTAGACAATATCTCTGGCGATCTTAATGGTGGTTGTCTCTATATAGTCAGCCTGGTTTGCTTCATAGGTTGTTTCAGGCACAAAAACAAGGCTTGTATTTGTATCATCAAAATCATCCATATCATCTTCCTCAGTTTCGCCAGTTTCACTACCCAATGCTGTGGAAGCTGAAAGGTTGACACCATCAGAACGTACAAAGGAACGATAACTCTCTTGAGGTGTACCAAGACGACGGCTGGTATTGCCTTCTTCACTTAAATCAGCATTTCCACTAGTGTTAGTTACAGTAAGGATAGGGTCGATATATCTTTCATCGGCATCATTCTCATCCCAATGGTATCCCATGATCATATTGACCTGTGAAGCAGCTTCATTGATACCTTCTTGCTGGATGGCAACAAATCCGCTTTGGGATGCCGTACTAATGAGCTGTGGAGCTGACATGAGTATAATACCCATGATGACAATAGCAAAGATCAGTTCCAGCATGGCAATTGCAGGGCGCATTACTTTAGTTTTTAACATCATTTACCATCCTAACCTTCTATTTTTCGTTTTACTTGCATTACTCTCTACCACATGACGTGTATCACCATGTCCTGCCCACCCTGCAGTACCGATAAAACGGACTTTATAGAGCGGACTTGGAGGTGCCTGCACAATATCATCAGTATCTGGATTGTAGATAAGCCATCTATTTGTATCTAATGGGTTTGTAGTATCCAGATCTATCTCTACTGTAAGTGGTAGTGTCGGATTAGTTCCTCTGTTCACAACTATATTTTGGTCTATGGCATTTGCAGTTATATTCACAGTAGGTGTTACTGACCAGTCTGCGCTACTACCCTCTAGGACGGCACCTTTCATTAAAGTGATATTCCCATCATTGTTACCGGTATTGTGACCTGGAGAGAGCCACCAGTTAATTTCATTGATCTGTCCATTTACGGTATCTATACCCAAACTATCACAAGTAGCGAAACCAAGGTCACAGTAGCGGTCTACGATAATAGGGGTGTTGACATTTGCATCACTGATATCTTCATAGAAGAATTTGGATGCTCTGGTTCTGGCATAATAGAAATGCGCATTTTGCCCTGTAAGAGCACCAGTCTCTCCTTTCACTATATTACTTGGGACAACAGTGGTATCAACCTCAGTTATATTGACATCAGATAATTCCATTTTGACAGGGTTGACAACTAAATGTATTTTTCTGTCGAAATTGAGCTTATATTCTAGATGGGTTGTACCGTTTCCATCCGGTGCATTCTCCGGGAAGGATGATACTGTATTTTCTATTGGCAGTGTAGGAAGCGCAATGGTATTGCCTACAGGCGCAGGGAGTGTATAGTTACCTTCTCCGCTATTGATACTTCCATTATCTTCTACAGGATTATAGTAAAGGAAATGTGTCAATGGTACAGTTGTACCCGGATAGATGATATTTGTCCCGTTTAATCCAAGCGTAAGATCAGTATTTTTGGCATAACATTGTTCTGTATAGTTGCTTGTAATGTTATCGTCTTCACCCATCGCTTTGATATCTATGGTTAAATCAGATGCCATCGTATAGTTATCTTCCTGATCATACTCATTGATATCATGCAGATAAGTAAGATTTGTAGCATTATTTTGATCCGTTAAAGTAGCAGTGATATCGAAATGGTCAGGGATTACGGTGAAATTGACATCATACCTTTGAATGAGCCTTTGCACAACATCTGTATCATTTTCATCCACAATGGCAAACTCTGTTCCTACTGTTTCATGCATAGAAAAGTTGATATTACCAATATCGTCAAACTTGAATGGCCCGATATCTAAACCATCTCTAAATTTTACTAGAGGGTCATTTGTAAGATACTTGACCTGACAATTTGTATTATCTGTGACATTCATATCTATGCTGAAAGTTTTGGATTCTGTTGTTGCCGTTATACCTCCAGGTGTTGTTCCATTATTGTCCGGTGTTCCCGTTGAACCTGGAGGTATCTGTGTTTCATTATAGTCTAGTGTTGTCTCGTTCGGTATACTGGTGTTTGCAGTCAATCCTCTGAAGTCGAGGCTGTAGTCTTTCCCTGCTCTAAAGAAATCCCCATTTGTGATATTGACATCAAACGCTCTTGGACGGATGGCAAAATTGTCATTTGAACAGAAACCTTCACTTCCTATCGTACATTCATAACAACCGTATTCATGATCATAAGGGTCATCACCCACTCCATTATTCTCTGAAGAACATGGTTGTCCATTTAGCAGGTTACAGCGTATGAATGCTTCTATTCCAAATACATTGATATATTTGTTGTTATCAAAGGTCGTTGAACCCCCACTGTTCGCGATACATTGCGGCAAGCCTTTGATGTTGGAACTGAGGTTTGAAACGGAACAGCTCTCACCTGAGTAGTCGAGTTTCTCGTTGATATCGACATATTTCATAATAAGCCGGGCTTTTCGTTGACCGATATTTCGCATGGTAAATGTTGTAGTGTCAGGGTTGGCTTGTGCATCACTACCGGCATTTTTAATGTCAGGAAATTCATCATTATCCGGTTCAAAAACAGCTGTGACAGGACTGCCGTCATAAGAGAGGTATGTTTCACTGGCAATGGTACAGTCGTCATCTGCCAGCTTCAGAATCACCGTTACGGGTATGATGTTAGTGTTTGTAGTAGGATCATAAGAAGGAGGCAGGTAATCCTCAGGTGCCCTAGTTGCTAGATTGACAAAGTATGTCTTTATGGTTATATTTTCTGTAGATGCCACTTTTGTCTGCAATTGCGCATTGAGTCTATCACCAAAGAGAATATCCGATACTTCTATCGATCCCCCTTTGATGTATCTCCCCCCTATCGTACCGCCAGAAAGATTCTGATCAGTGATGTTTATCGTAGCGGTGTCAAAAGTGTTATGGTCTCCGGAAATAGGGTTGAGTGCATCTACTTCTACATAATTGGTCACATTGTCTTGAAAGCTAGGACCGGTGGTTGCCTGGACCGTGAAATAGGTGATCTCATGTCCCAATGATCGATTGAAATCACAGGTGAATGTATTGTTCCCGTCTGGAGGGGGGATCGTACAGGTCCATCCGGTACTGTTGTCATACCCTGTAATGTTAATATCTGAAGGGAACGTATCTGTGATTGTCACGAGCTCTGCATCGGCGGATTGGGAGTGGTTGACCACAAAGAAAAGGTATCTGAAGCTTGTATTGGGAAGAATATTCTCTCCCTCGGCATATTTTTGTATTTCAAGGTCAACTTCTTTGGTACCGCTGACGGCTCTAACGATAGCAGTAGAGCCTACTTTTTCTTTACCTGCTGCTTCCAGCTCTGCCGTATTGTACACATCTGAACT
>JBFEWI010000169.1:0-3799 GCA_041546475.1 Sulfurovum sp. | reverse complement strand
TGTTTCAATGCTGTATATTTAGATGTCTCTTCTTTCGCAAAGAATGGCTCTGCTGCGAACTCAAGTCTAGCCAACCATTTTACACATAAGTTTGCTTCCCAACCTGGAACAACGATTCTGATCGGGTAACCTTGCTCTGGACGTAATGCTTCACCATTTTGTCCCCACACGATCATTGCATCATCAAGTACTTTATCTACAGGGATAGTTCTACCCATGTGAGAGTTATCTATACCTTCTGCAAGCATCCATTGTGCTTCTGGTTTAAGACCAAGATCTTTAAGAATATCTTTAATGTAAACACCGGTCCACTCAGCACAAGACATAAATCCTTTTGCAAATTGGATAGAGTTAAACTGAGGTCCTCTCCACTCTGGTCCACCGTTCGCTGGACACTCAAGGAAGTGCACTCTACTTACATTCGGATATCTCTTAAGTTGATCCATCGTTAAAACGATCGGCTTCTCAACTAGACCATGAATCATAAGTCTATGCTGGTTTGGATCGATTGTTGGAGTACCACCGTGATTTCTGTTAAAGAAAAGACCATTTGGTGTGATAATACCATTCAAGTCTTGAATAGGTGTTACCGCAATTGACGCTCTATAGTTACCAGAAGACAAAATTGGTGTTGTTCTTCTTGTTACCTTATGCTCATATGGTGATGGCTGACCGTATAGATTTTCTGTTACAGGTGCACCAAACTTAAGACTCCATGGCTTCTCTTCCATGATGTTTGGATCATCCTCAGGGTTTGCTTTGATATGCTCACTCGCATCGATTGTGACTGGTGCGACAACGCTAGCTGCAGCTAATGCGCCCATAGAATAAGTTGCTGTTTTCTTGAAAAAGTTTCTTCTTGATGTTTGCTCTGCTACTTCAGAAACAACTTCAAACTCTTCTTTAGTAATCTTATTCATTTGTCCTCCTTAATTGAATTTTTTAAAATGACTAAGTTTATTTCACTATATTTCGTCATATGCCATAGATTATATTCAAATAATATAAAAGTTAGGGATTAAAATGATTAATCTTTACTTACAATAGATATAATTATCTTCTATCTGTAACCAATATGCACCATAAACATAAAAATAGCATATAATTATCATAAATATTATATATGCAGTCTGCCTAGCTTATCTCTATAAGTACTCAATAAATAGTATCTTAAACTTTATAGACTGCCTCTGTCTTTATCCGGAAGCCATGCAGCTTAACGTAAGTATATCAACATATGCCCGCGTATAATAGAGTTTTCCATCCAATCCTTCAAGTACGGCAAAAACCGTGCCCTTGAACTGCATCCTTATATTCAGCTCATAGTCGACCACACTCTCTTCACTTAGATTAAAAACTGCGACTAAACTTTCAGGGTTTGCATCCTGGAAAATAGCAAGGGTTTTTGCTTTTAGTGTTGAATGTATGGTGATGGGTATCACCTCTCGATCTTCTACGATACCTCTAGGAACGATAAGTTCTATAGCTGCACTCTTTTGGATCGTAGCAAATTTTTCTCTTCCATAGAGTGCGTGAGCCGCATCATTGATAGAAGAGGCTTTCCATGCCAGAGGTTTGTTCTTTCGATAATCCACTGCAAATACCTCCGCGGTACAGGGGAAAATACAAAAACCTAGAGCTAAAAAATGACGTCTATTCATATTTTTTCCAATACTCTCCGTATGGCTTTTTCACGTGATTTCACATCTCCCACACTCTTTTCATTCGCTTCTAGCGCTTTGTTCAATCCATCTTCTTCCCTGCCATACTTCATAATAAAGTAGATAGATTCAGCCAGAGTATTTTCCAAAGGTGTTGTCTCGTCAGGTGGGATTGGATTGAAATACTTATTGTCCCACAACACTCCCATACTTAAAAGTGCTAAGGCATCTTTATCCTCCTCTTGTGACAGATGTGACTGCGGGTGTATCGCCTCCTGGTATTTAGCCATCGCTTGAGATACTTTAGCCGTTATGATACCGCCTATCGTTACTGCTGCCAACTCGATGGCATCCCTGTAGGGCATCCCATTCTCTATATTCTCTTCAACCATGTTATAGAACTGTTCTATTCTCTCTTCACTGTTTGTGCTCACTGAAACCCCTACATAAAATTTACATTCAAAGATAGTACAAAAGAGCTTTAAGTTTTCTGACGTACTGAACCAATTCTCCTCCATATGATCTTTATGGTACAATTCTATAAAAATAGAGAGGAGCATGTTTATGAAAAACGTAGGAAAAGTACTAAACCTATTTGTATCGGTACAGGGATCCTCTAAAAGAGTAGAAAAAGAGTTGTTCCATTTGGACGAAAAGGGTATTATAGAAGACAAATATCATGATACCAACATCAATCGGTCTGTGCTTATCACATCAGAAGCAAGTTATGCTCTAGCCAAAAAAAACCATATAGAAATGCCTTTTGGTTCTTTGGGAGAAAATATCCTCATAGACTATAACCCATACCATTTGACAGCAGGGAATCAACTGCGTATCGGAGAAGCCCTCTTAGAGATCAGCCAAAACTGTACGATGTGCGATCATCTCTCCAAAATCGATGAAAACCTGCCTACCCTGCTTAAAAATGATAGAGGTATCTTTGCTAAAGTGATTAAAGGGGGAGTGATTAAAAAGGGTGATGAGATAACGCTTCTAAAATAAAAGCGTTATCTTTATAAAGGCAGGGGGAAGATCCCCACCAAAATATTACTTACTACTCAGCAGTAAGTGTTTCTGAAGTAAGCTTTTTAAGGATATCTTCCATTTTCTTCTGAGCCATAAGAAGAACATCATGAGATGCTTTGTCTTCGATACCCAAAGATGCTATCCAGTTATAGACTGAAGGAAATCCGATCTCCATAGTATGTGTACCTCTTTTCTGATACATATACATTGAACAAGGTGCGAATGCTCCTGCTTCAGGGTGTGTTTTCGCTACTGTATAGATCACTTCCAGGTAACAGATGGAGTATACATCATAAAAAGTATACGCTTCATTTTTATTCTCTTCAAACTCATAGTTAAGGTCATTAAATCCAGCATTGATGAACATAGCAGGGATCAATGCCTGCTCGAAATCCGCTTCGAACTTATCTTTGACCTCTTCCCAGTCTGCTTCAGGATCCATTTTTGCTTGAACTGTAGTGACTAGTGGACCTTCCGGCTGCTTCATCTCATATGATACTTTTTCTTCTTTTGCATTCGGAAGTGCCGCTCTAAGTGTCTCTTGGATCAATTTACCATAAGCAACAAGCTCTGCATCATCTGCAGGGATACCCATGATATTAGCCATCGCTTCAGCACTCAAAGATGAGATAGAGATCGTTTTTGTTCCTTTTTTTGTCCAGATAGACATACTCATTGGAGAGAAAAGTCCGATATTCGGATATTTTTTACCCAATTTAACTACGAAGTCTTTTTTAAAGATCGTAAAGAGGTTATAGACATCAAACTCAAGCGTATCAAAGTTTTTCGTACCATCTTTGATCTGTTTTTTCCATGGTGCTGTCATATCTCTGTTGTCATTGATGAAAAAACCTGCTTTTTCAAATGCCGCTGCGATCGTTTTAGGTGTGATCTTACCGTCGCTGTTGTCTGCTGTCAAGATCGTTACATTGTGTGTAGCTTTTGTGTCATTTGCAACAGTTCCCGTTACCATTCCCATCGTAACAACCATTGCAAGTAGCAATTTTGTGAAGTGTTTCATTGTAGTCCTTTTCGTGTGTGTTTTATGAATAGCCATTATTATAACTGAACTTCATTTAATTTCAATTAATAATTATATGTGTAATAAGATA
>JBFEWI010000201.1:0-3050 GCA_041546475.1 Sulfurovum sp. | reverse complement strand
TGAAAAGGTCTTTAGAATTCAACAATTGGTACCAAAAGCACACACGAAGGGTGATCTTATCGTATACTTACCGGATGAAAAGGTACTGTTTGCAGGAGATCTCGTCTTCAATGGCAGGCTCACTTCTATACGTGACGGTTCAATCATAGGTTCCATCAAAGCATTGGCAAAAATAGATGCATTACATCCCGAGATCATCGTAGGCGGACATGGGTATAAAACAGATGCCAATGCTACCCAATCTCTCAAAGCGTATCTTTTAGAAATGAAAGAAGAGGTACTCGATGCACTGGATAATGATATCTCTATGCAAGAGGTTACCAAAAGAGTAACCATGCCCAAGTATAAGAAGATGAAACTCTATGATGTGTTGCACAGCCGCAATGTATTTGAAGCGTATCGGGAACTTGAAATGTATGATGAGGATGAAGAATGAGAATAGCCTTAGCTATGTTACTCTATTTACATGCACTTTATGCGATGGAAGGGAAGGAAGTGTATGAAAAAAAATGTGCTTCTTGTCATCAGGGCTATATCCCTATGTCCAAACTCAAAGAGAATTTTCAAGACTATAACAATACCCTGCTTAAGCTGACTGCACCCACATTAAACCAGCTCTCTTATCGATTAAAAAAGAGTATAGGGGACCCTAAAGGTGACAATGAGATACACCGTATGGAAGTAGCGGCATTTATCACTGAGTATGTGTTGTATCCGGACAGACAAAAAAGTCTCTGCCTGGACGAAGTGATGCAGTCTTTTGAAACCATGCCCAGTCTTGAAGGAAAGATAAGCGAAGATGAACTCGAAGCAGTCAGTACGTATATTTATGATTTTGACGAAAAGGTCGTAGAAGAGCACACTGTAGCGTATGAAGGGTTTGAAACAGCACTGCAAAAGGCAAAAGATGAGCATAAGATCATTATGATCAAAGTGATGACAAAAGACTGTTACTTCTGTAGAAAAATGGAGAGAGAAGTGATGGTAGAAGATGAGATTGTAGCGTTGGTAGAAAAGGATTTTATCCCTGTTGCGATCGATATTTCCACTACGGAGCTTCCGTTAGGATTAAAAACTGAATTGACCCCCAGCTTTATTTTTATAGATGAAAATGCTAAAGTGTTACTGAACATACCCGGGGCATGGGGCAAAATGGATTTTCTTGAGATCTTAAGAGAAGCCAAAAGAAAACAGAGGTAAAGGAGACAAAATGAAAAAAATATTGATAGTATTCCTATGCGTATTTAGTTTTACGTCAGCAGAGACAGAGTTTGCAGAACCGAAACCCGCAATTGACAATCCTAGACAGCTTGTATTTGGTATACCCAGCGGTGATCTCAAAGAGATAAACCGCATTTTAAGTACGGTTAATAATGTCATGAAGTTCTATAGACCGGAAAACACCGAAGTGGTGATAGTGGCCTATGGGCAGGGGTTAAAGTCTTTACTGAAAAAAGGTGATGCCGAGGTACGAAAACGTATAGAAGCACTCATGACCTATGATGTAGAGTTCATTGCATGCGGGAACACTATGAGAACACTCCACATCGATAAAAAGGATCTGCTTGATGACATAGGGTTCGCAACGGCAGGGATCGTTGAAATCATAGAGAGACAACTACGAGGGTATACTTACGCCCAACCATAAGCTGTACTAAACTTTTACATATTTTTTACAGAAGATTGTTATATTACGGTATAAAAATCAAAAGGAAATAAAATATGAAATTGTTAGTTAAAGGGATGCTTTGTGCATCATTGATCGTCACAGGTGCTATGTCTCAGGCAGCAGCTAAAGAACCTACGGCTGTGAAAACTACAGCGCCAGATGTAGAAATATTTACTTCAGAAAACGCAGATGGAAAGATCACTCCTGCAAGCATTGAACAGGCATTTAAAGAGGCAGGTTTTGTGATCTCCGCGAACCGGGACATGAATGGTCCTTTTTTGAAACAGTTCAAAGAGTCAGGTTTTGATACGTATAATCTTTTTACATTGTATAAACCGGACGCTGTATTGGAATTGGTGAAGAAATATCCAAATGTGGGACTTTTTGCACCTATGAGTATGTCTATTTATACTAAAAAAGGCGAAAAATCGATCTCTGTCTCTTCTTTAACGGCAGAAGCGATGGCTAAGATCATGAAAACACCAAGTGATGACAAGACTCTGCATGACTTAAGAGCACTTGTCAAACAAACATTAAAAAAAGCAATGCCAAACGGCTCATTTGAAACATTAACATATACGCAAACAGAACCAAAAGGTGAGCTTGTTACGAATTTCACTATGGAGATGGACCCGGATGAGTGGGAAGATCAATTAGAAGAATTCAAAATGGGCTTTGAAGGTGAACTTGCACCAAATGGCTTTGTAATCGCAGGGCACAATAATCTAGGTGATGATTTCGAAGAGTCAAATTATGAAGCATTTGATTTTTATGAAGTCTACTCTGTCTGTAAACTACCGGTGATCTACACCATCGCTAAAACAAGACCGGAAGCGGGAGCCTATGCGCCATGTTCACTCTATTTTAGTAAAAAGAAAGATGAAGAAGAGATGAAGATAGGATTTCCTTCTGTCTATAACTGGATGAGCTCTATGGCTATAGAGGATAAAGAAGAGTTGGAAGTCTTGGAACATGCACAAGCAGGTATGAAAAAGATCTTGACAGGACTGACTGAGTAGTCTGCTCAGATGCCTGAAACAACTACAGATTGAATGAAATATAAATAGCAGATAGGACCAATCATTTTTTTTTAATAAAAATGTTCTATTTGCTACATCGGATTAAAAACGTAAAGTTTCTTTTATCAAATAACCAATTTTTAAAGCAAAGTTTAATAGTATTTATCTAAGCATTTCCCTATGGTCTCATCGGATTAACGGGTACTTATAATTATTATAAGATAGCTAAATTTAAGGAGGAAGCATGAAATTAGGTTTCTTAGTTGACCTTAACCTATGTATGGGTTGTAAAGGTTGTGAGATTGCTTGTAAAGTGGAAAATGAAGTTCCATTGAGTACTTGGCGTTTACGTGTTAAATATA
>JBFEWI010000200.1:0-3074 GCA_041546475.1 Sulfurovum sp. | reverse complement strand
GCCTGAAGTATCGATATCTAAGTGTACTTCAGCACCGTTAGCGATAGCTTCTGCTCTTTTTCCCACTGCATTTGCAAGAAGGTATTTATCAAAATCGACCTTTTCAAGTGCTTTTGCTGTTAATTGTTCTGTTCTCATATTATTTCCTTTATTATTTCATTCTCTATTTTACAACCGAACAAAGGGTCATATCACCTTTGACAATTGCAAGAAGATTACCTTTTTCAAACATATTACACACAACAATAGGTAATCCATTCTCTTTAGCCAAAGCAATGGAAGTATCATCCATAACCTTAATATTATCTGCCAATGCCTGGTCATACGACAATGTATCAAGTTTCACAGCATCATTGAATTTATTTGGATCTTTGTCATAGACACCATCGACCTTGGTTGCTTTGATAAGAAGATCAGATTCTATTTCAGAGGCTCTTAAAGTCGCAGCTGTATCTGTTGTAAAATACGGGTTACCTGTACCCCCGGCAAATACAACCACACGTCCTTTTTCCAAATGTCTTCTTGCACGACGTACAATGAACGCTTCACCGATCTCTTGCATATCAATAGCAGACTGGAGTCTCGCTTCAAGCCCTGCATGTTCCAATGCCTCTTGAATGGCCACACCGTTAATGACAGTGGCCAACATACCCATATAATCACCAGATGTTCTCTTAATGATACCATCCGCAGCAGCGCTAACACCACGTATAATGTTACCGCCACCCACAACGATGCCTACTTCAACACCATTGTCTACAAGTTCTTTAATCTCACCTGCAATAAAATTTAGAATCTGAGTATCAATACCATACCCTTCTTCACCCGCTAATGCTTCACCAGAAAATTTTACTAAAACTCTTTTAGTCACAGATGCACCTTTATATAATTTCGCGATTATATCCAATTGTGGTTTAGGAGGCGTTTAAACTCTTTATGGCTATATGGCTATTAGCCTCAATGGGTTAATATGTTTAGAGTCTTTGGTCGCCTGGAAAATAAGTTTTTCATTCACTTTTCCTACTACGTATCCCTTTTGTATCTTTGCACCGACATGTATGGTAGGGGCGATTTTAGAAAGTCCTGCGTAGACCGTATGTATCTTGCTGCTGTGTGAGACGACCACGACATTTCCCAGCATACTGCTTTTCCCCGCAAATACCACTTTCCCGTTCAATATGTTTTTTACTTTTGAGTTTGCTGCTGGCGATTTTAGCGTGATAGACTCATTAAAGATCTTGATCTTATAGATAGGATCCACGTAGGTGCCAAACTTTTTGATAAGCCTTGCTCCCGGTAATGGGGAGATCGTTTTACCGCCTCTGTAGGCATAGGTTTTAGACTTTTGATACGAAGAGTTCACCTGTCGTACTTTTTCACTCTCTTTATAGCTCTTTTGCTCTGCTTTTTTTGCCTCAGATACAGCCAAACGTGCTTTTTTTCTCTCTTGTTCTGTTTTTGCTTTCTGTAAGGCCTCTTGGGCTTTTCTTGCATTGATACGCGCCAATTTTTTGGCTTCGCGTATCTCTCTTTGTCTCTGCTTTTCAAGACGCATCGCTTCTTTCTCAGCTTCTGCCCGCTTGCGTGCTTCATTAACCTCTTGTGTATGCAGGATGTTCAATTTTGCCAGTGTGGAACGAAGGGAGTTTTGCTTATCCACGATCTTTGCAAGTTTTGCATTGTATTTTTCTTCATCGGAAGCAAGCTTTTTACGCAGTTTTTCTTTTGCTGCCTTTTTTTGCGCATACTCCTCTCTTTTTTTCACAATACGTGCGATCTCATTTTTTGTTTTATTACGCAGATAGACCTTATCGGCTTTCTGCTTTTTAAGCTTTTCCATATCTCTCTTTAGTAGAGCCAGCATTTTGGTGTTATGGTTTTTATAGGCAATGTAGACTTCATGCGACAGTATTGATTCTTTCGTAGGTGCATGTGCTTTTTCCATGGCAAAAACGATAGAAAACTGTTCCGACAGCAAAGAGATGAATGCTTGCTGTTTTGATTCCAATGCCTGACTTGTAGCAGCCAACTCTTTTTCAGATTTGGCCAATTCGGTTTTTAACACTGCATACTTTTCTTCTGATTCTTTTTGGTCTATTTCAAGTTCATCTATTTTCTTTTCAAGATAAACGATATCCTTCTCTGCAGCCTGTATATCTTCGGCAATTCTGTGAAGCTGTCTGCTTGTCTTTTTTTTGGCAGCCGATGCCGCGGAGAGATTCTCTTTTGACTTTGCGATCTTCGCCGTGGTAGATGCACCGTGGAGCAATCCTATCGCTAGAAAAAAGATCAGAAAAAAGGATCTCACTCCTGTACCCCCTTACTGCTAAATACTACCGTATAGACAGCAATGATCACGATCACTATGGAGGAGCCTAACAGAATACCGATATCGCTGTACTTAAAAAGTGCTTCCTGGTTTTGCATCATGATATCTATTCCGCTTTGGACAGCCCAGAAGAATTTGGTATAAAAGAAGATCGCAGAGACCAATATCGTTGAAAATATCGCATCCAGAAACGCAACTTTGAAAAGCACACCGGATCTGAGCATCAAAGGTGCACCGAATATCTCCATAACCTGCATACGCTCTTTATGGGCATATTTCCAGATCTCCATCTGTTTGATAATAAGGAAGAGACTCACCACAGCCATAAAAACGATAAATATTTTCAGTATGAACTTGATAAATGCGAAAAGTCGATAATTGGACTGATAACTGCTGCCGAATGTCTCAACCTGTTTGATGTTGGCATCCGCTTCAAGATCATTTTTGATCTCTTCCAACCCTGAAGTATGAAGATAGGAATCTATACCAAGATTATAAAAATAAGGCAGTGTGGCCAATATCTCTTTGCTGCTGCTTTGACTAATACCCTTTGCCACCTCTGAGACGATGTTCTCACGTTTGATCTTTTCTGCTGTACTGATATGGTCATTCAGTGCTTGAAAATCAGAAAGTTCCATAGGTTTTTTCGTCACAGCTAGCATAAAATAGCCCTCTTGAAGCCCTTTTTCATAGGTGTCTGTTGTACGCTCAAATACCAGATAAAATTCAATACCCAGTAAAATTG
>JBFEWI010000064.1:0-8472 GCA_041546475.1 Sulfurovum sp. | reverse complement strand
GTGCGGAGATGTGCTTGAGCGTTGGGAGTCAGGAAGCCTGTTGGATGAGCCTTATCATCTGGTAGCCAACCTGCCCTACTATATCGCAACCAATATCATATTAAAAGCATTGAAAGATGAACACTGCCGGTCCATTCTGGTCATGGTTCAAAAAGAAGTGGCTGTCAAGTTTGCGGCAAGTGTCACACAAAAAGAGTTTTCTGCTCTTTCTGTACTTGCCCAGACGGTAGGAAAGGCGACACTCTGTTTCGAAGTTGAACCCGAAGCATTTGTCCCGCCTCCGAAAGTGACTTCAGCGGTGCTTTTAATAGAGAAAGACCGGTCACTGGATGACGAGAGGTTTGAAGCGTTCCTAAAGATCGCATTTGCGCAACCGCGTAAAAAACTCTCTAAAAACCTTACGGCTGTTTTTTCTAAAGATATGGTACATCAAACCTTCGAAAAGTTGGGGATAGACCCCAACCTACGGCCTCATGAAGCTGAGACATCTATTTATCATCACATATATAATGAATTAAAGGATAATTTAGATGGAAAACAACGATCAGAACAACGAAAGATCTCAAAATCAAGGGCAAAGAACACCCAGAGATAGAAAACCAAATCCACATAGACAAAACGCACAAGGGCAAAACAGCAACCGTCCTAACCCTCATGCGAACAGAAAACCGCATCCAAATAGAAAACCGAACCCTGATAGAGAAGTAAACGGGAATGTACAGGACAGAGAGGCTCCGGACGGAAACAGAAAGCCGAACCCTAACAGAAAACCAAATCCTAATAGAAAACCAAATCCACATAGAAGCCAAGGTGCAGAAGGAACAGGCACTAAACAGCACCCAACCAAAAAACAACATCCTGGTAAAAAACCTCAGCAAGGCCGTGGTGGAGGCGGTAAAGGCAGAGGGAAGAGAAAAAATGTGACCACTGTCAATGATACCATGAGAGCATCTCTTGAAGAGAATGCACGTGTAAAAGAAGCTACCATGAATCCATGGAAAAAAATTGACATGGCAAGCAAAGGCAAGGTCAGATTTACCCCACTTGGAGGTCTTGGCGAGATCGGTGGGAATATGGCTGTACTTGAAACAGAGACGACAGCTATCGTGATCGATGTGGGTATGAGTTTCCCTGACGAAACCATGCACGGTGTCGACATCTTGGTGCCGGATTTTTCTTATCTTCATGCACTCAAAGGTAAAAAAGACGTTTATATCATTATCACCCATGGACATGAAGACCATATCGGTGCTATGCCTTATTTGTTTAAAGAACTGCAATTCCCTATCTATGCCACACCGCTGGCACTCGCTATGATCGAGAACAAGTTCAATGAACATGGATTGAGCGCGCACACAAAACATTTCAACTTTGTAACACTGAGAAAACAGTATCAGATCGGTGATATGAAAATAGAGTGGCTGCATAATACCCACTCTATCATTGATGCCTGTTCCCTTGCGATCGAGACGCCTGCAGGGATCATCATGCATACGGCTGACTTTAAAGTAGACCACACCCCTGTAGATGACTATACGATGGACCTGCGTCGTTATGCCTACTATGGAGAGAAGGGTGTACTTTGTCTTTTCTCTGATTCTACGAACTCCCATAACCCTGGATTCACAAAGAGTGAAAAAGTGGTGGGGAAAACGTTTGATTCACTCTTCGATCTCGCTAAAGGAAGGGTCATCATGTCAACCTTCTCATCCAACGTTCACCGTATCTTCCAGGCGATGCAAAGAGCGGTAAAACACGGAAGAAAGATCTGTGTGATCGGTCGTTCTATGGAGCGTAATGTTGAGACAAACAGAGCACTTGGTTTTGTGGATATTGAAGACAAACACTTTATCGAAGTCCATGAAGTACCAAAATATGCTGACCATGAGGTCCTTGTCGTCACAACCGGTTCACAGGGTGAAACGATGGCTGCACTGAACCGTATGGCAACAGATGAGCATAGACATATCAAACTTAAGCCGTCTGATACAGTGATCATCTCCGCTTCAGCGATTCCTGGGAATGAAGCTTCTGTATCCAGTCTTATGAATAAGCTGATGAAAGCGGGTGTCACAGTAAGATATAAAGAGTTTGGGGATATTCATGTCTCTGGTCACGCAGCACAAGAGGAGCAAAAACTCATCTTGAGACTGATCCAGCCTAAATTCTTCTTGCCTGTACACGGTGAGTACAATCACATTGCCCAACATGCAAAAACCGCTGTGTCTTGTGGTGTAGATGAGAGAAATATTCTGCTTATGAGCGATGGAGATCAGGTAGAGATCACGCCTAAATATCTCAAAAAGGTCAAAACGGTCAAGAGCGGTAAAACTTACATCGATAACCAAAACAATAAAACGATTGAAAATGATGTCGTACTGGACAGACAAAAACTGGCTGAGGACGGGATCGTTAATGTTGTGGCACAGGTCAGTCAAAGCGACCAGAAAGTCGTTGGTAAACCAGTAGTGACAAGCCACGGACTTGTAGCGGCCAAAGAGGATAAAAAGTTTGCAAAAGAGATCGAAGTTCTGCTTGAGACTATGATGCTCAATATGAAACCTGAAGCACTCAAAAACCATAGAGATGTGGAGAATGAGATCCGTAATGTAGTGAGAAAACATGTTGTACGTACGAAAAAAAGATATCCGCTGATCATTCCTACGATCTTCATCATCTAAGATACTTCTGCCTTAGGGCAGGAGATAGGATCTTTTGCCTCATTTATTTCATCTGAAGAAAACAGACATCCCTCCTTCACTGCTAATTATGCTATAATCCTCTAAAAATATATAAAGACTGAACCATGGATCTCATTAAAATTGCACAAGAAACTTTTCACATTGAAGCAGATGCCCTCTACAAAGCTGCCGAACGTTTGGACCAAAACTTTCTGGATGCCATTTCACTGATATTGGGAACCAAAGGGAAGCTCATCATCACCGGTGTAGGAAAGTCCGGTCTAGTAGGTGCCAAAATGGCTGCTACCTTTGCAAGTACGGGTACATCAAGTTTCTTTTTACATCCGACAGAGGCACTGCATGGGGACCTGGGGATGATAAGCAAAAATGATACCCTACTGGCGATCAGCAGCAGCGGAGAGAGTGAAGAGCTTACCAAGATCCTTCCCCATATCAAACGTTTTGATATCCCACTTATCGGGCTGACAGGAAATGCACACTCATCGCTCGGTTCTTACGCGGATGTCTTTCTTGATATTTCTGTAGAAAAAGAGGCATGCCCCCTGGGTGCAGCACCTACAACATCCACCACGCTGACCATGGCACTGGGTGATGCACTGGCTGTAGCACTGATGAAACAAAGAGGGTTTAAACAAGAGGATTTTGCCTCTTTCCACCCCGGAGGGTCGCTGGGAAGAAAACTTTTTGTGAAGATCAAAGATCTCATGAGAACCACAGACCTGCCTATCATCAAAGATACGACCACCCTGAAAGATGCCATTGTGGCCATGAGCGAAGGGAAACTCGGCACCGTGCTTATCGTAGATGCAGAAGATAGGTTTAGTGCGATATTAAGTGATGGTGACCTGAGACGGGCACTGATGAAAGAAGGATTCAGTCTGGACCACCTGGCCATAGAGTATGCCAGCCGAAATCCTAAAAGCTATACCAATACAGAGTTACTGGCAAGTGAAGCCCTTGAAATCATAGAAGATGGGCGTATACAACTTTTGCCTATCACCAATGATGCAGGAAAGATCATCGGTGTGCTGCACATCCATGACCTGGTCAATGCCGGTATAAAAAGCAAATAAAAACGAGAAACAATGAGACTGAACAAATATATATCACATAACACCAAATATTCAAGAAGAGAAGCAGATAAGCTTATAGAAGAGGGTGAGGTCACCCTTAATAAAAAAGTGCTGAAAGATTTTGGTTATGAAGTAGAAGAAGGTGACCATATCTATGTCAAAGGCAGACCGGTCAAGCAGAGCAAGGAAGTGACTGTGATCGTGTATAACAAACCCAAAGGGGTCCTGGTCACAAAAAAAGATGACAGGGGTCGTGCGACCATCTATCATAAACTGCCAGGCAAATATAGACACTTTGTACCCGTAGGCAGACTGGACTATGCATCAGAAGGACTTTTGCTCCTGACAGACTCTCCAGATGTCGCAACAGCCCTTATGGAGAGTGGCTTGGACCGAACCTATAACCTGAAGATAGATAAACCTGTCACCCCGGAGATGATCAGTGCCATGCAGGAGGGTCTTGTCCTTGAGGATGCCCGCGCGGGTGCCCATGAAAAAAGCAAGATCCGCAGCATGGAGTTCGCACCTTTTGTGCACTTTGAGATACGGGCAGAGGGAAAAAACTTTACAAAGATCCGTGTGACCATTGCTGAAGGTAAGAACAGAGAACTGAGACGTTTCTTTGCACATTTTGAAGCCAAAGTCCTTGACCTTAAACGTGTCGCCTTCGGGGGGATAGAACTCAACAATCTGCCTACGAACAAAACACGTTACTTTACCCGCCGAGAATATGATGATCTGCATAAATTCATGAAACGCAGAAAAAAGAATGCCGAAATAGAAGCAAAAAACAAAACCAATGCACTGAAACAAGAAACACAAAAGTCTGATGCATCAAAAAAGTTGACTAAAAAAGATTAAGTTTTGCCGAACCTTGCACTGAAATATCGTCCCAAAACACTCGATGCACTCATAGGCCAATCACACCTTCTGGGTGAAGATGCCATCCTGCGGAAACTGATCACCACAGGCACCCTCTCCCACACGTTCTTTTACGGACCGCCGGGATGCGGGAAAACAACACTTGCAAGGGTGATCGCTACCCTTCTGGATAGACCTTTTTATGAGATGAATGCCACCACTCTGAAGATCGAGGATCTGCGCAAGATCTTTAAAGAGTATACCAATGCCCTGCAAAAACCTCTTATCTTCATAGATGAGGTCCATAGACTCAGCAAGAACCAACAAGAAGTACTCTTACCTTTTATGGAGAACCAGGCAGCCCTGATCATTGGAGCCTCTACTGAAAACCCTTACTACTCGCTCACCGCTGCAATGCGTTCCCGTTCCCATCTTTTTGTACTCGAAGCGATCGATGAGAAAACATTGCACACCTATCTTGACACCGTCATTCAACGCGAAGAACTCATCGTAGAGGAGGAGGCGAAAGAGTACCTTGTCTTTTCGAGTGGCGGCGATGTCCGTGCGATGCTAAACCTGCTTGAGAGTGCTGCTGCCGTTGAAAATCCCATTCATCTTTCCACACTCAAACAGATACGCCCTCATGCCATGCAGGCAGGGAGTGCGGAGAGTGAAAGCCACTATGAACTGACCTCTGCCATGATCAAAAGTATCCGGGGGTCTGATATCGATGCTTCCATCTATTATCTTGCAAGGCTGATAGATGGAGGAGAACCTGCAGAATTCATTGCAAGACGTTTAGCGATACTGGCCAGTGAAGATATAGGAAATGCCAATCCCCCTGCCCTCAACCTTGCCAGCTCGACATTGAACATTGTCAAACATATAGGATATCCTGAAGCAAGGATCTCTCTTTCGCAGCTGGTCATCTACCTCGCCTCATCACCCAAGTCCAACAGTGCCTATATGGCTATCAATCATGCACTTAAGGATATAGCCGCCGGAGAGATACACCCTATTCCCTCCCATATTAAAACGCATGCAAAAAACTATCTCTATCCCCATGACTATGGTGGCTGGGTCAAACAATCCTACCTTTCAGTACCCAAGAAATACTATGATACACAACAGATAGGTTTTGAAAAAACCCTTTGGCAATGGCATGAGAAAATAGTGCCTAAATCATAAAACACATTTTTCACACATTTCTATGCTATAATTCACACTATTTAATATAAAAGGAAAATGAGATGAAACGAAATATGCTTAAGTATATGCTTGTATCCAGTACAACTATTCTCTTAATGAATGGTTGTACAGGTCAAGAAGTGGCACCTAACAATGCCACACAGACAGGCGCAGCAACCGGTGCTTTAGCAGGTGCAGTGATAGGATACAATACAGGGAGTGGCGGTG
Source organism: Sulfurovum sp. (assembly GCA_041546475.1). Taxonomy (GTDB): domain Bacteria; phylum Campylobacterota; class Campylobacteria; order Campylobacterales; family Sulfurovaceae; genus Sulfurovum. The sequence goes on along the minus strand of JBFEWI010000064.1, from coordinate 2,420 downwards.
GAAAAAATGCTGCCGTAGGTGCGCTTATAGGTACAGCTGTTGGCGGGGGTATAGGATATGCTGTAGACTCTAATAATCCAGAACCAGTAGAAACGGGTGGATGGCAATAGCCTCCATCTTATTATAAAAAGGAGATAAAATGAAATTAACCAAACAAATCATTGCTGCTTCTGCAGCAGCATTCATGCTCGGAGGATGTTACAATCAGCCAGGACTTGTAGAGGACCAAAGTTACAATCGTACAAAGACAGGTGCAGCTACAGGTGCCCTTGCAGGATCTGTAATCGGGTATAACACAGGTGGCAAAGATGCCAAAAGTGCCATCATTGGTGGTCTTTTAGGTGCTGCTGTCGGTGGAGCTGTAGGCTACAATATGGACCAACAGGCCAATGAAGTTGCGCGAGCACTCGGTACAGGGGTGAACAATGACCCGCTTGCTGCAGTTGACCCACGCAGAGACATTGTTGTATCAAAATTCAAGGACCATGTAAAGATCATATTCAGAGATCGCATGATGTTTGCAACAGGGTCATCGAAATTACAGCCAAATGCAAGACACAAAGTACAGAAAGTTGCGCATGTTTTACGTAACTATCCTCAAACTGTTGTGGGTGTCGCAGGATTTACGGATAATGTTGGAAGCTACCAATACAACCTTGGACTTTCACAAAGACGTGCAGCAACAGTGAGTGATATCCTTGCGGTGAATGGAAGACCATATACCAAAGGATGTTCGTACAATAAAGCTATCGCACCGAATAACACTGCTACAAATAGAGCACTCAACAGAAGAGTTGAAGTCTATCTTTATGGAGACAGAAACAGAATGTCTGATCCTTGTCGTTAATTTCGACTATTTCAATAAGCTAAGCTCTCGCTTGGCTTGTTCTGCATTCATTTTACCGGAAAAATATTGACTTTCCACACGATCGATAGAGGCAATCAGTTTCGCCTTCAAGATATCCCCTCTTAATCTCTCTTTGACAAATATCTTCATTTCAGCAAAATCAGGGAAAAGCTCTAGAAACTCTGTTTTCAACTTAGAATTGTTCCATGCCTCCACTTGTACACTTGTTGGTGTATCCGTCATATCAAGTATTTCCCGCCCTATACTGTCAACGGTTTGATACTGGTCATATTGGTGCATTTCCTTATACTCTTCACTTTGGAACTTATCATCTTGCTGGATGTCACCTACAAAATTGGTGATAAAATAAAGAAAACCGACACCTATGACAATAAAGAAAAATAAACTTTTGTCCATCATAAAATCCTAATTATGTATTTACGATGAAAAGTATACAATAATTTTTAATATATGTTAATATGGTAAGCTGAATTTTAGATATATTCACAATCTAATAAACGGGATAAAGCGCTATTCGAAGTGAAAAAAGAGAAAGAAAGAGAGAAAAATGAAAAATTTACTGTTAGCCATCATCATACTTTTCACTGCAACCCATACCAGTTACAGTGCAGAAGAGACAGACCCTGACCTTTACCCAGCAATACGGGCTGAGATGAGTACCACAAAAAAGATCACCAGAAGACCGATCAAAAAACCAAGAAAAAAGCCGCGAAAAAGGCCCTTCATCCACCACCACTACTATACATGGACCATAGAGAAGAATTGCGATAGCTATATCAATATCATCAACGCGAAAAATAGAGAGATCGAAGCCTTAACCCAAGAGATCAATAACTTAAGAGCGAACAAATATCAAATAATGAGACAACAGCTCAAAGAAGCCTATGAAAAAGAGTTGAAAAAATTTGAAGAAAGATGAAGTCGGTTGCAGTATCTCTCTGCATCACTTGTATAGGAACAGGTATGGTTTATGGTATAAAACCCTCTCAATGGCATTTAAAGCCTCTTTTATCCATAACCCTAGGTTCATCTACCCTCTAACTAACAAGCGCTTTATAGGCGTTTGTGTAAATATGGGAAAATTTTGTATGACGTAACAGTAAAACGTTGAATGATGAATATCAGGATAAAACTTCTTAAAGTATTTCAATGTGATATATGATTATCTGAAAATATTGATTGTAATTTCGTAGATGGTGCGGATGAGAGGACTCGAACCTCCACGCCGTAAAGCACCAGATCCTAAGTCTGGCGTGTATACCAATTTCACCACATCCGCATGTGATTGTTTGACTGAACAATAAAAAGTAAGTGGTACACCCGTCAGGATTCGAACCTGAGACCGCTCGCTTAGAAGGCGAGTGCTCTATCCAGCTGAGCTACGAGTGCAACTAATAATAAATAACACAGCTGATACATTAAATGGTACGCCAGAGAGGACTCGAACCCCTAACCCTCAGATCCGAAGTCTGATGCTCTATCCAATTGAGCCACTAGCGCTTCATCATTCGGGTGGTTACCCTGTTTAATTACCAATGGGGTGGATGACGGG